>NZ_JBMVQZ010000005.1:0-222613 GCF_049537155.1 Limisphaera sp. 4302-co | reverse complement strand
TTGTGCGGCCGGGGCCGGGGAGGGGAGGGTTTTTCGGGCCGGATCCAGGGAGCGTTGGGCCGTGGCCACCGGTTTTGCCACTGGCGAACCGGCCGGGTTCGCGTACCCTGTGGGTGGGTTATGCGGGCTTCGTTCGACTCCATTGAGTCCGTCCTGGCCGACCTGCGCAAGGGACGCATGGTCATTGTGGTGGACGATGCCGACCGGGAGAACGAGGGCGATCTGGTGATGGCTGCCCAGTTCGTCACTCCCCGGGCGGTCAATTTCATGGCCAAGTACGGCCGCGGCCTGATTTGTGTGCCGACGACGGCCGAACGCCTCCAACAACTGGGCATCGACAGCATGGTCAAGGACAACCGCGACACTTTCCGGACCGATTTTCAGGTCAGTGTGGACGCCGCCAAGGGGATCACCACGGGCATCAGCGCGGCGGACCGGGCCCGCACCATCCAGGTGATGGCGGATCCGACGGCCGTGCCCGACGATCTGGTTCGGCCCGGGCACGTCTTTCCCCTGCGGGCCAAACCTGGCGGGGTGTTGCAGCGGGCCGGTCATACCGAGGCCGCGGTGGACCTGGTGAAACTGGCCGGGTTGCGTCCCATTGCGGTCATCTGCGAGATCATGAACGAGGACGGGTCCATGATGCGGCTGCCGCAACTCCGCCGCTTCGCCCGGAAACATAAGCTCAAACTCTGCACCATCGCCGACCTCATCCGGTACCGTCGCGCCCGCGAGAAGCTGATCGAGCGGGTGGAATCGGTGAAACTTCCCACGCCGTACGGCATGTTCCAGCTCCATCTTTACCGGTCCCGCGTGGACGGCCAGCACCATCTGGCGCTGGTCATGGGCGAGGTCGCCGGGAAGGAGAACGTCCTGGTCCGCGTCCACAGCGAATGTCTCACCGGCGATGTGTTTGGCTCGCTCCGCTGCGACTGCGGGCCGCAGCTCCATGCCGCCATGGAGCGGATCGCCAGGGAAGGCCGGGGTGTCATTGTGTACATGCGTCAGGAGGGCCGGGGTATTGGTTTGCCCGCCAAGATCCGGGCTTACAGGCTTCAGGAAGAAGGGCTCGACACCGTGGAAGCCAATCACAAGCTCGGGTTCCCCATGGACCTGCGCGAGTACGGCCTCGGGGCCCAGATCCTGGCCGATCTCGGCCTGCACACCATCCGGCTGTTGACCAACAACCCCAAGAAACTCGTCGGACTTGCGGGGCACGGACTGAAGATCGTCGAACAAATCCCGTTGCGGATCCCCCCCAACCCCTACAACCGCAGGTACCTCAAGACGAAACGCGAAAAGATGGGGCACCTCCTCTGAACGGGGTCGGGCTTCGACCCACCTTCCACACCTATGCTGCGAAAGGTTCGAACTTCCCATGTGCGGGACCTGGCCGGCCGTTTCGCCATCGTGGCCTCCCGTTACAACGGTCGTTATGTGAACTCCATGGTCCGGGCTGCCCGCCGGGCGCTCGAAGAGGCCGGAGCGCAGGTCGAGCTGGTCCGTGTGCCGGGGGCGTATGAAATCCCGCTGGCGACCGAACTGCTGGCCCGGCGCGCGCTCGCCAAGACCGGTGCGGCGCCGGTGGCGATCCTCTGTCTGGGCGTCATCCTGCGCGGCGAGACTGTTCACGCGGCGCACATCGGTGAAGCGGTGAGCCGGGCCCTCATGGAAATCCAGCTTCGGCACGGGATCCCCGTGATCCACGAGGTGTTGCTGTTGGAAAACCGGGAACAGGCGGTCAAGCGATGCCTGGACCCGCGTCACAACCGGGGGCTCGAGGCCGCCCACACGGCCCTCGAAATGGCCCGACTGGTGCAACGACTCCGATCGGGCGGATCCTGACTCCGCTGCTTTTGGAGGTCAACGGCCTGCAGAACGGCGCTGCTCCGGTGTCGTCCGGGTCCGGACTTGTAAAGGAGAGCGGCGTGGTCCGGGGCGTCCGGCCTTCCGAACGCACCCCGTCAGGGCCGATGCTTCTGCCGGCCGGGTCACCGTGTCTGCGGGTGTTCGTCCTGCTGTTGCGGCTGATGCGGACCCGCCCGCCAGCGCAACTGCAGAAGGCGCCAGGGGGAAGGATTCGCTTCCGCGACCTGTTCGGGCAGAACGGTTGCGACGAAGAGTGGCTGAACGCCGCGCCGGTATCGGGACTGCGTGGGGCCGGCGAATCGGAGACGCCATCCATCGGGTGTTTGCTCGGCCCTTTCGATCCGAAGCGTCTCCAGGCCGATCTTCGCCCGGACATGACGCGGGTCGGCGCACAGCGGGATGTTCGGATCCATCGCCAGATCCAGTTCGATGAACTCCGGGTCTCGAACAAAAAAGTACGCCGAGGCCATGAGATGGCCTGTGTTCGGACTCCAGCCGCAGGCGTCTTGGAGCATGCCCGCTTGCGCGGCTTCCTCCGGACCTTCGTAGGAACCATCGGCCGGGATCCGGACCTGCTGCTGCCTTTCCGGGCGCGTACTCTGGAGGACCTCGTTCCAAGAGAGCGCCCGGGGCTGGCGCTCGTTGCCGAGCCTCTGATCCATTTGCCAGCTCAGCCAGGCCGACATGGCCACCAGGGACATGGCCAACCATCGCACCGGGCGGCGTCTCCTTCTGCAGAACCGCGTCCAAGCAAGCCAGGCCGCCAGCATGCCGGCTGCGAACGCGGGCATGAAATCGAACATGTAGCGGGTGCTGATCACGCAGTTTCGGAGATAAAAGCCGCCCAGGGCCATCGTTGCCAAAAACGATTGCAGACCCAGCGAGGCCACGGCCGGCATCAGGGTGCGATCGGTACCCGTGACCTCCATCGGGTGACGTTCGATCGTGTCCTGGTTTCGGGCCGACTCCGTGTAAGCCCCGCACGTCCGACGCATCAGACGCCGGATCATAAACCCTGCCGAAACCCATCCTGCAGCCGCCCAGACGAGGTAGAACGGGTCGTAGGCAAGATGGGCGACCTCCCGCCATCGCGGGGTGGGGGAGATTCCCGTTACGGCTGTGGGATCCGACCAGAACGCCGGATTGGGATGTCGCGGCAGGAAAAGGAAACCGAACAATTCCCGTGCCGCCCGCCAAAGCGGTTCGTTCCGGAACGGGTGATCGAACCGCGTGCAATACATGGATCCGTGCAACCCGGGCTGGATATTGAGGCGGTGGCCGAACTCGAAACCGTTGCCGAACCGAAGGAGATTGGTCCAGTAGAGGCCCAGACCCAGGCAGACGTAGAGGATGGTGCCCGGCGCGACTTGCCGGGCAAACCATCGCCACCGGGTGCCGGCGCTGTGCCCCGATGGTACCGGCGTCAAACCACCGGTTTCGCCCGCGTAAAACAACGTCCATGCCCCGGCCACCAGGGCGGCTGCACCGTGAAAGACCAGCGTGGGCCGAATCCACATGGAATATCCGGCCACCCCGCACAAAAGCCAGAACGTGGCCGGCCGCGGCCGCACCGCCAGGCGGATCAGCAGGGCCATCATGCACAAGCCGGCCAGATACTCATAGGCAATTGCCTCTTCATAGACCCAAAAGCGACTCCGCAGGAGCCGAAAAAGCGGCGGGAACAGGAGCAGCACCAGCACCGCGCCTGCCAGAGCCAGAAGCGCCGAGACGTGCGGCGGGTCGCCCGCCTGGCCGGGTCGGCCGGCCGTTTCCGGTGGTCCCGGATTTCTGTCTTCGCGACACGGAGCCACCCCGACGGTCGAATCCATGTTGCTTCCGAAGAGGCTGGCCAGTGCAGGCAACAGCAGCCCAGTGCTGAGGGCCAGAGCCAGCCCGAAGGCCAGCATGTCAGGGAACGGAGCCCGATTCGCGAGCCGCGCCAAACATTCCAGGGGCAGTCGCCATAGCGGTATCCCCAGACCCCAGACCTGGTGGACGCCGCCTTCGGACCAGCAAAGGTCATGCGCCAGGTCGGCCGGGTTACGGCTCAGGGCCAGATCCCCGCGAAGGATGGCCGCCACCTGCATGCGGTACCAGGGACTTGCGGAGTACCAGCGACCGGGCCCGGGAATCAACCCCGTCAGAACCACTACCCCCGCAGCATAAAGAAGGGAGCACAAGGTCACGATCAGGCCGGCGCAAGCGCGGGACCATGGGCCCGCGAAGGCGCCGGCGCGTGTCAGGCCTTCCTTGCTTCCAGTGGCAGACGCCGGACGCGCCCGGGAGGAGCGGGAGTGCTTCCACAGGCGAGCCAGGGCGTGGAATCCGTCGCGTAACCGGATCTTTTTGCCTTCGGCCATCGAGCGACTACGGTGACGGATGAGGACCTCGACGATGCGCGCCCCGAGCCGCGCCAACTTGGCCGTGACTTCGGGACAGAAACCAAAGCCATCCTCTGCAAGATCGAGCCTTTCCAAAAGCGACGTACGGAAAACCTTGTAACAGGTGGCTTCGTCCGTTGGTTGCAGCCCGGATAATGGTGTTCGTCAAGACCGTCAGAAGGCCATTGCCCAGGCGATGCCATCCCGGCGTCTGGGCTGCGGCTCCCCGGCCGAAACGCGTCCCGTAGACCACATCGGCGCTGCCTGACAGCAGCGGTTGCAACAGCCGCGCGTAATCCGCCGGATCGTATTCGAGGTCGGCGTCCTGGATAAGGACGAAAGGCGCCTGCACGTACGCCAAAGCGGTTCGAATGGCCGCCCCTTTGCCGCGGTTGCACGGATGGCGCAGGATAAGCACGCGCGGATCCCGGGCTGCCCATGCGGCCAACCGCACCGCGGTGTCATCGGTCGAGCCGTCGTCCACGGCAATGACCTGGGTGACCAGGGGCTGGAGGAGGACCTGCTGGAGAAGCCGCCCCACCGTGGGCCCTTCATTGTAACACGGGACGATGACGGCCAGGCCGGGCCGTGCCGTCTCCTCGTTGACAGGCGCTGATGAGTGAGGGAATGGCAAACTTCTGCGTTGACCCAATCCTTACACGGTTTACTCAGCAAGGTTCTTTCGGGCAACTGCCCGACCGCCGGGGACGCGCCACCGGGAGCTCGGGCGGATGCCGCGAAAAAAACGTCCGGTCGACGTTGTTCTTGTCAGATTGGCCATGGTCCTTTTCGGGGTCCGAGCGGGGAACCCGGCACCATGTATTGCGTCTGCCGCCCTGCCAACGGACCTCACGGGCTTCGCCTAATTGCGTTGTGCTTCAAATCAGGCTGTGGAATGCGAACGTGCGGCGTGCCCCGGGCCAACACGACCCTTTTACGGTGACCGTCACGTACGGAGAGTGACGGCCGCTCAACTTCCGCAGTTGGCGGTCACATAGCTGATGACGGGATCGCGCTTTTGGTAGCTGCAGTAGCAGCCTGGGCCGCTGGCTATGATGCCGTGCTTGCAACTTCCACGGTACGCGAGCCGCCTGACCCGGAAGGAATCTCGTTGGTTGCAGTACTGCCAATAATTGCCTGTGTACACGCAGTTTCCTGCCCCGGGATTGTCGGGGTATTCATAGACATCACAGGCGTCATCGCAGGCAAGGTCCTCGGAGCACGTCAGTCCGGCTGTATCGTAGCCGGGTGGAATCTCTTCTTTTGGCAGCGGTTGGCAAGTGTATTGCCAGAGGATGGCGGCACAAAGGGAGAAAGGCAGGAGCACAGCGCCTGCTGCCAACAGCCAGCGACGTGGACGTGCGGTCAGACAAATAACAGCCTGGTATGTGCGGATGGTTTTCATGGTTGTCGTGGTCGTGGGATGGTCTGCGGAGATGGCCGTGCCCGGCGCATGTGCCGCCCGATCCACCAGAGGGGCAGCGCGACGAGCAGGCCAAAAGCCAGATACAGCATGGCGCGCAGTCCGTACCGGAGCAACACTTGTGTCTGACCGCTGCGCAATGCTGCTTCGAAAAGGTTGGTCAGCTCAGCGTCCGGGGTGAACTTCCAGCCGGGTGGAGAAAGGACTCTGTAGCGAACGGAATAGACCCCCCAGCGGTGCGAGCGCAGCCGCATGTCCGTCACGTCCGCCGGGACGGGGAGGAGCCGGTCGAAGGGAACCGGGCCGGATACAACGGCCGCGTGGGTCAAGGTCAAAAGGGAGCGTTCCGACACGAACGTCTCCTTGAGGTTTGCGGTGTGTGGCACGTTGCCCGTCTTGGGGGTGGGTTCGCCGCTGAGGTCCGGGTACAGGCCACGCTGGAGGTACGCGACGAATTCAGCGGAGAGAGGCAGCATCCTTGGCCCGAGGTTGGTTGTGGCCAGGACCCTGTACGTCTGGCGAACCATCCCGGTCGGGTAGAGGGTTGTGTAATCCATGTAATAATAAAGGAACTCGCGTGGATGGAGGGGCGGGCGAAGGAATCGGCTATTGGCAGCGTTTTTCAGGCTTTCGAGGGTTGTGACCCATTCGATCTGCGCGGGAAGGAGAAGAACAGGGTCAAGGAAGGTGATACGAGCCTCGCAGGTGTGGGCTTCAGGTTGGGTAAGGGCAACATAACCGGGAAGTGGAAGGTGATGGATGTCATCCGCATGATGACGAAAGAAAATGCCGCTACAATAGGCTATCCAGGGATAGATGGTGGGCTGACTCTCGAAGAGTGGGTAATACCCAAAATGGGCGTCCGCGACAGCCACCTGCTCGCTGGGCACCCAGAGGAGTCCGAAGTTGTTGGAGCCCACTCCAAATGCGTGATTGTTGCCATTACGAATCCACCATGCGTCCGTCGCCACTCGAACCTCGAATGCCGAGACCGCGTGGCTCTGTTCACGGCCGTTTTCGAAGTAACAGGTGGTGACGATGGTGCCTTGGAGGTGGAGGTGCTCGCTGTCGGCGGCGTGCAACGCTCGAGGCAGAAGAAGCGCCGCCGACAGGGCCAAGGATGGACACGATCGCCGCCGGAAGCCGAGGAAGAGGGCTGCCAAGCCCGCGCACCAGTACAGCAGGATGGCCCACACAAGGTGCGTGGAGAAGGTGTTGGTAAGACCCAGCCAAGCGGGCAGGGGCCCCAGACAGCCGCAACCGACTTTCCAAGCAGTGCCCAGCAGCCAACGGGAGGCCCGGTACAACAGCACCATCGCCACCCACCATGCGAGCAGCCAGGGGGCCCACGAACGTCGGCGACCACAGGACAGCAGGACCCCCAGCGAAAGCTCAACGGCTGCTGCACATGCCTCGATCGTTCGGGAGGTGAGGATGGGAAACACAGGGTCGGGTGGGTCGGACAGAGGGCCGGTCCGGGTGGTCCACAACGCGGCCAGCTTCGCCAGACCCAGCGTCCCGAGGAGCACGCCCGAGGAGCCCAGGAACCACGCCGTCCAAGGGGGGAGACATGACGAGGTCAGCCGCGAAAGGGCGGGTGCCGATTCACGGGAAAGTTCTGGATCTGTACCGCGCATGGTGTGGACGATGCTTCATCAGGTAGTGCAAAGCGTGCGGCCAGCTCCTGGCTGCTGCAGGAGGTCGTTGCATGCTGAAATGGGAAAGGGTTTGCTTGAATGCGGATTTGGGCCGAGCCGTGGCGGGCCGTGGCACTGCTGCAGGGCTGTCCTCTGAGTTGAACGCCGTGGGATACGGGGGCTCGCGTCGGGGAGACGGCTCCGAGGGGAGCGGTGGACTGCCCGATGGGGACGTTGCTGCCTTGGACACTGGCGCGGTGCATAGTCCCACTTCCGGACCCCAATCTCTCTCTCTCTCTCTGCAGAGTGTCAAGCCCCTTTTTCGCATCGGACGTCAGTTTTCCGGGCTGTTTCATCTGCGTAGGGCCGAAGGGGTCGAGAGCGCCTTTGCGCTTTGATGAAAACCCCCGCCGAATCCCGGCGCACTTGGCAGGCCTTGCTTCGGGCGGGCCCGGCAGATGGTGGCCGTGACGACCTGAGTCAGAGGGGTGGCTTTATGGCCGGAGCACCCGACGTGGCGCAAGTGCGGTGGGCGGGTTGACCGATAAAGGGTTCAGGGAACGCACGGTCCTTGATGGAACCGTGCATGGCAGGGCTGTCCGGCCCTGTGGTATGGGTTCCTCAGGCGCGCGCTCTCACTGGTAGTTCGAGTCCGGGGGATGGCGCGGGCCCGGCATCTGCGGCGGCTCAGGAGGCCGCGATGACATTGCAGCGGGAACGGCAGTGTTTGGAAGGGGCGCGGGGGCCTTCCGCCCGCACAACGCCTCAAGTACGGTTCCCGTGAACGCGGGCGAGATGGTCCGGCGTTGGCTCGTCACAGGTCGTGGCGTGTGACGTGGACCAATGCCTTGGATTGAGCCCGGAACATCCGGTGGGTTTTCGGCGTTTTTTGCGGGAGCGGCTGGTGGAGAAGGTGCGGCCGGGTCGGGTGCACGAGCTCTGTGGGGATGCGCGGCAGCGGCTGAAAGAGGTTGGGCGGTACGAGGCGCTGTTGAAGGAGGTGCCGGTGGACCTGTGCTGTCTGGGTATCGGTGAGAATGGTCATCCGGCTTTCAACGGTCCCGGTCTTGGGCAGAGTGCGCCGGTTGCTGGCGGCGGTCCCGGAACGGCGGACGGAGCGGCAACTGTTTGGCCCGGGACGGAGCGGTCGGTGCTGCGTGGCATTCGTTTGGATCGTCTCTCTCCCTGTCAACGGATGCTCCCCGGCGCCATCGCCACGCGGTTTCTCCATGTGCGGGCGGCCAGGCTCCCGCTTGACAGGGGACGACAGGTCGTTCTGATGAGTGCAGTGTGTGCCAGTCGTGTGTTCCATGCACAGGTGGAGACGCCTGAGGACGTGGTTCGCCAGACAGGCGACATCGGCCGGAAAGTGAGATCGGTTCGTTCGGCGACAGTCTTGAAGTCGGCCGCTCCTCGCAGGGGTGGGACAGGCAGCAAGGCTTTTGCTCCGCCTGCTGTTGAAACGATCGGTTTCACCCGGATTCCTTCGAAACGACCGTTGTTGCTCGACCACATGAGGGCGGGAGCAACATGAGGGCGGGAGCAACACCAAGGCGGGAGGCTTTTCAAGCTGTGCACGCGGCGGCCGGCGCCTCCGGAGGATGGGCGGAGCGGTATTGTGATGGCTGCGCCTCCTCGCGCCGCTGAGCAACCTCAGTGGCAGAACCCAGGCGGGAACCAACGGCCCACACCTGCCGGATTGCCCGGTGCGTGAGCTAAGGCACGGAGAGGGAAAAGACATGAGATGGGGTCCAGGCGGTTGTCCGGGGTGCGGAGGGGTTGCCTGCTTGCAAGCACGGGTGGCGGAGGCCGCCCGGAGAGGCGGGCTTTTCATCGGTTGGGCGCGAACACGGAAGCAGAAGGGAACACGATGCAGCACCGTTCATCCGACGCGGGTATCGAGTGGGACGACCTGAACGAGCTGATCATTTCAGCGCAGCAGGCCGGCAATTATGACATGGCGATCGAGCTGGCCCGCAGGGCCCTGAAGATTGCCGAAAGAAACGCCGGGCCTGACCACCCCGACGTGGCCACGAGCCTGCAGAATCTGGCCGTGCTCTACCAGGAGGTGGGGGAACGGGACAAAGCCGCGCCGCTGCTCGAGCGCGCGCTGGCCATTCTGAAGAGGGCGTTGGGGCCTGACCATCCAGAAGTGGGGGAGGTCCTGAGGAGCCTTGGCGAAGTCTACCAGGATCTGGGCCAGAATGCCCGGGCCGAGCCGTTTTTCAAACAGGCACTGGAGATCCTGGAGAGGAGACGAGGTGCGGACCATCCCGAGGTGATGTCGCTCCTGATCAGTCTCGGCACGCTGTACTTCATGGAGCGGGAGAACGGCAAAGCCGAGTCGCTGCTGCAGCGAGCACTGGCGATCGCGGAGAAGGTGTTCGGGTTCGACCATCCCCGGGTGGCCGCAATCCTCGTGAACCTGGGGGGGCTCTACCAGACCCAGGGCGCCTACAACAAGGCGGAGGCGGTGTTCAAGCGGGCATTGGCCATCACAGAAAGCAAGCTGGGTCCTGACCAGCCCGAGGTCGTCGCAATCCTGCACAACCTGGCCCTGCTCCACCAGGCTCAACGCCAGTTTGACCAGGCCGAGCACCTCTGCAAGCGCGCGGTGGCGATCGGGGAAAAGGCGTGGGGGGCCTGATCATCCTGACGTGGCCACGAGCCTGAACAACCTGGCGATCCTCTACAAGACCTTGGGCCGGTACACCGAGGCTGAACCGCTGTTGAAGCGCGTGGTGGCGATCATGGAACAGGCACTCGGTTCCCGGCATCCCAACGTGGCCATGGCTCAGCAAAACCTGGCCGATCTGTACTGCGCGCAGGGACGCTACGCCCAAGCCGAGCCACTTTACAGGCGCGCGCTGGCGGTCCGGGAGAAGACGCTGGGCCCGGGCCATCCATCGGTGGCCAGGGTTTTGGAGAGTCTGGCAGCCATGTATCGTGCGTCGAACCGAATCGCCGAGGCCGAGCAGATCGAAAGGCGTTTTGCGGCCGCTCGCGGCAGGAAACGGTGATTCGGCCGGTCAAACAAACGAGCGAGAGCTCACGCTTGATGGCAAGGCTCGACAAACGCTGTTGGCAGTCTTCCTGCGCCCCTCGGCGGGCAATGAGGAGGCCGCACCGAGTGTTGGACGGCGCGAAAGGTTCGGGACCCGGAATCTGTCTCCGAGCCTTGCCCTGTAAGTCACTGCGTTCGGATTCCGGAATGTCTGCGCGATGCTGAGGTTGCCGGGCCCGCACTCAGAGTGGCAACAGGAAGAGGCGAAGGCGGCTGTCTGAACTTGCGGCTGCCGGAATTTGCAGCATGCATCCGCTTGCGCTTGGGCCGGAGAGCCGCGGGTCAGCCATGCGAGGCTGGGAACCCCTCCGGTGCGGCCTCAGCCGCATGCCTGACGGAGCAGCAAAAAGGCACAAACCATCTGCTGGCACGCGGGAAACGCCCGTCGGGCACAAGCCCCTCCACTCCACAACTTCCCGGACTGCTGCATCCGGGCCGCCATTCGTTCCACCACACAAGCCCGGCGATACCGTGGTCAACCGCCCGTTTTGCGTCCGGTTCTTCAGCCGGAGACAGGGCCACTGGGGCACAATCCGCTCCCTGCCTCGCACCGCAAACGTCCGATCCCGCACATCACCATGTATGGGTCTCCCGCCGACTGTTGCGGAGCTTTGTGCGGCAGAGGGGAACCAACCGATCTGTGTGCCCGGGTGGGCTCGCCCGGTCTGGCCGGGCAATTCCGGCCGGGAATGGGCAGCCCCCGGTGAATCCGGCATCATCGCGAGCGGGCGCCCTTTGCCCGGCCTCGTGGTTCCGAAGCCATCCGCGCCGCCCCGGGCTGGACAGAACCCCGCAGCCGGGAAGCTCGTGCAGAGCCAATCCTGACGGCGCTACCCGAGGAGCCGGCCGGCCTTGTGAAAAGAGGCTTGAGAACTCCTTTCCGGGCCAGGCAGTGGAAGAGGCGGTGAAGGGCACTTTTCGAACCGGACTTTCGCGGCAGAGCGTTTCATCTGGCGCCGGTTTTCAAGAGTCGGGAGATCCCGGCCGCGGCCGGCGCTTGGCGGGAGGCGGGTTGGCGCCCGTGATCGGCGTTGAAGATCCCGGGGTATGTGTATCCGCACCGACCTGACCGTGCACCCGGACCGTTTCACACCACTGCATGGTTCGCGGTCAGTCGGCGCTACCACGCTTTCTGGGTTGGGGTGTACCCTTCCCATGGCGTGCGCGGCCGGATGAAGCGTGGATCGGGAGGATGAAGCCATGAAAGAGGGAGAGACGGATGCCATCCAGCCGGGTTGTGAACCGGGATCGGTGCCCCGGCCGGTACGGTGTTTTCGTGTGGACGCGCTGGAGGTGCGTGTATACGGGGACCCGGGTGCGTTGGCTGCGGGTGCGGCCGTTGAGGCTGCGTCGGTCTTGAGGCAGGCGGTGGAAGCCCGGGGATGGGCCCGCGTGATCTTTGCCTGTGCTGCCTCGCAGATCCGGTTTTTGGAGGCTTTGAGCGGGCGTGGGGAGGTGGACTGGTCCCGGGTGGAGGTATTTCACATGGACGAATACCTCGGGTTGAGCGCGGCGCACCCGGCGAGTTTCCGGCGATTTTTGCGGGAGCGGTTGGTGGAGAAGGTGCGGCCGGGTCGGGTGCAGGAGCTGCGTGGGGATGCGCCGGAGCCGTTGAAGGAGGTTCGGCGGTACGAGGCGCTGTTGAAGGAGGCGCCGGTGGACCTGTGCTGTCTGGGCATAGGTGAGAATGGTCACCTGGCCTTCAACGATCCCGGCGTGGCGGATTTCGAGGATCCGGACCTGGTGAAGCTGGTGGCGCTGGAGGAGTCGAGTCGGCGACAGCAGGTGGGCGAGGGGTGGTTTCCCCACGTGGAGGCTGTGCCGCGGTATGCGTACACGTTGACGATTCCGGCCTTGTGCAGTGCGCGCCGGTTGCTGGCGGTGGTCCCGGAGCGGCGTAAGGCGGAGGCTGTGGCCCGGGCATTAACGGGCCCGATCCACCCCGCGTGTCCGGCTTCGATCCTGCGGCGGCATGGAGGTGCCACGCTCTTTCTGGACCTGGAGTCGGCGGCCCTCGTGGTGTCGGACTGAGCGCGGGCAAACTCCAGAGCCCGGGCGTAGCTGGCACGCCCCGGCCGACGGTCAGGGCGGCGGTTGCCAGGCATGCCCGCGCGTCAGCGGCAGTTGAAGTTGCGGCGGTGGGCGTCTGTCACCCGATGATCGCCGGGCCGGGCATGTGATGCCGCGGCACCGAAAGACCGCGGGATCGTCCCACGCAAAAAAAATCACTGTTGGTCAAAGTGGCAGGATGTTTTGCGCGGGAACGAAGTGCAGGTGCAAGGAGTGGTGTTCCGAACCGCACAGCAGAGCGGGCGGAAAAGGGTCTTGGGACATTTCGCCCAAACCTGCGACGGTTGTTGGAAGAATGAACGATCTGCGAGAACAGGCACGGCATCTCGCACGCGCGGCCCGGTCTGCTGGGCGAGTGCCATTCGTCGGAGTAGAAACGGGTGACAGCCGTTGAGTTGTACAGTGTTACATGCCGGGGCATGAAAGGAGGTTCACCGCGCGACGTGGGAAGCGCGGTCAGGTGCCGCTGGTCGTGATCCCGGCAGGCGCGTGACACGGGGCAGGCGGGTTGCCGCGTCGGCCGCCCGGGTTGAGTGGGGTGCCTGACCGTGCTGATGCTCCGTCGCGGTGTGCCCACCCAGGGCAGATGGTGATGTGCACTTGGTGAGAGTGGTTGCTGTCATGACGGTTGACCTGCGTGGCGAGGGTTGGAGATTTGGCCGGGTCAAGTGGGTGGACGACGAAACGCGTGAACCTTCGGAGCGGGATGTGCGTTCCACTTGTGGCGGGCGGGTTGGCGGAATGGTTGAAGGGGCAGGCCATGGTGGCTGTGATAGACGCATTCGAAGGTGGGGTTCGGCCGGTCAAGTGCTCCAGGTTCGTGCCGGTGGGCTTCGATGGGAATCTGCCGGTTCGAGACGCTCGTGGCTTGGGGTGCCTGGCGCTCTTACTGAGGGCTGCGTCGCCGCCGGGTGCGGTTGGGACCGCGGGCAGGTGGCCGGCCCGGGCTGGGTTGACCGGTGTGGGCGGTGGGGCTAAACATTTGGTGATGATCCCGGGCAGCCAAGGTCGTCCTGAGGGGTATCGGACCGGTGGCTTCACGCTCATGGAGCTGCTGGTGGTGATCGGGATCATCGGGATCCTGGCTGCGTTGTTGTTTCCCGCCTTGTCGGCCGCGCGGGCACGGGCTCGGACGGCGCAATGCGCGTCGAATCTCCGGCAGTTCGGCATGGCGCTGCTTCTTTATGCACAGGATCACAATGACCGGGTTCCGCCGAACGCCGACGGGGACTGGGATACGCCGGGCGAGAAGTGGGTGAAAGGTTGGCTGGGTTTGCCCGGGCCGGACTGCACCAACACGGCCTATCTCCGACAAAGTTTGCTGGCGCCATACCTGGGCGGGGAGGTGGCGATCTGGCAATGTCCGGAGGCGCGTGACCCGGTGCCGTTGGGGCCGGTGCCGCTGCCGCGAGTCCGGACGGTATCGTTGAACTGTTTTGTGGGCAGTTCGATCGTCAGTCCTGCGGCCACGACGTACCGCAAGATCAGCGAGATGACTCTGCCGCCGCCTTCGCAGTTCCTGACCTTCGTGGATGAACGGGTGGAGACGATCAACGACGGGAGTTTTGCCCTGCAATGGGATTTTGTGCGGGATCGGCCGGGCGGATGGGTTTTGCGGGACAAGCCGGGTGTGCGGCATCGGCGGGGGGCGAACCTGGTGTTTTTGGACGGGCATGTGGAGCGGCATGTCTGGCAGGATCAACGGACGTTGAATCCGCCGCGGGATGACGCGCCGATGCCGGGAAATCCGGACATTCTGTGGATGCAGGAACGGGCCACATGGCGGCCCCGGCAGGGGACGGGCCGGTGAACAGGAAAGCGGGCACGAATTCCTGTGCCGACGGCCCGGCAAGCCGGGAGGGCGTCTGCCGGGAGGGCGTCCATTCAGGCCGTGCCGGCCAGGGGACTGCGATCGGAGCGGGTGCGGGTGGCTCCGGGAAGAGGGGAGGCTGGCACGTGGAGCCGGGAAGCGCTGGCGGGCCGGCGCTTTGCCGTGCATGCACCAACCGGGCATGGGCCAGGCTGTTCGGCCGGTATGTCCGATTCTGCGCGGTGGGGATGACCGGGATGGCGCTGGACATGTCGCTTCTGCATGTGATGGCCTCGCCGTCGTGCCTGGGCTGGAACCTGAGCCTGAGCAAGACCCTGGCTGCAGAGGCGGCGTTGTTGAACAATTTTGTTTGGAACGAAGTGTGGACCTTCCGCGACCTTGCCGAGCGGGGGGATCGGCGGGCGAACGGAACTGCGGTTCGGGCAGGGGCGGAGGGTGGTGCGGCCGCGTGGCGTGTTTGGAGGGGCAGGCTGCGGCGGCTGATCCGGTTCAACGTGATTTGCCTTGCGGGGATCGGGCTGAGCGTGCTTTTGCTGAACCTGCAGGTGCACGGTCTGGGATGGAATGTGTATCTCTCGAATTTCAACGCGATCGTGTTGGTGAGCGTCTGGAACTTCTGGATGAACCTGAGATTCGGCTGGGGTGGTGGAATGGGGACGTTGCGGCCCATGGACCCGTTGCGGGTGGCGGTCCACACGGAGAAAAGGGAAGACGATCCTCCTGTGCAACATGAGGCGTGAGCAGACGACGCGACCCTCCGCCGCCGGCGGGGACCGGTCTTATGAACCGGGGCGATGGATGCGGGTGGTGCGGACGGTCTTGCTGGTCAAGCTGGCGTACGCGGCGGTGGTGGCGTTCATGGTGTTCGAGGGGGAAGCGAGTTTCGAGCGGGAGACGGCGCGGGCGATTTTGCGGGGTTGGTTTCCCCGGGGTTGGCAGGAGGAAGGACGGGGTCGGTGGGAACGGCATTTTGCGACCTGGGACGCGGAACATTACCTCTATCTGAGCGCGGAGGGTTACAACCCGGACGCGCGATCCATTGCGTTTTATCCGCTGTGGCCGTTGCTGGTGCGGCTGACGGGCGCGCTGACGGGGTGGAACCATGTGGTGGTGGGGCTGGCGTTGGCCAACCTCTTCTCGGCGGGGGCTTGGTGTCTGTTTCATCGTGTGGCGGCCCGGCGCTGGGGGGAACGGGTGGCCGACGTGGCGTTGGCGACGCTGGTGGCGTTTCCGGGGTCGTTGTTTTTCCAGTTCATTTACAGCGAGTCGTTGTTTTTTCTGCTGCTCATGGTGCTTTGGTGGGGTTTGGAGCGGCATCGCTTCGGGGCGGCATGGGTGGCGGCGTATCTGGCGCCTTTGGCGCGCGGGGTGGGGGTGTTTGGAGTCGTTCCGCTGGCGTGGCAGGCGGTGTTTCACATGCGGGGCCGATGGCTGCCCCGGTGGCGCTGGTGGCGGGAGGAGCAGGAACGGGTGACCGCCGGCGGCAGTGGGTGGGGTGGGAAGGCCTGGGGGTTGGTGTTGGCACCGGTGCTGGGGTGGGGGACGTACCTGGGCCTGATGAAGTTGTGGACCGGCAACGCCTTTGCCGGCGTGGAAGCGCAGAAATACTGGGGGGTTCATGCCATCTGGCACTTGTGGGATCTGCGGGGCTTTTGGGAAAGCCTGTTCGATGTGCGGTCGTGGCACGAGTTCCACAGTTCACTGCTGGACCGCGTGGGATTCCTGCTGCTGGTGTACAGTTTGCCCGTACAGTGGTTCATGGGCCGGGACCTGTGGGCCTGGACGGCGATGCTGGGCGTGGTGCCGGCGCTGAGCGGACGATTCGTGTCCTACATCCGATTCGAATCCTGTACGTTTCCGTTGTTCGTGGCTTTGGGCGGGGTTTTGTGTTTGTTCAGGCGTTCGTGGCCGGCGGTCGTTTGGGTGATGCTGAACCTGGCGGTGCACCTCCATTTGCTGTGGAGGTTTCTGAACTATCGGTGGGCGGGGTGAGAGCGGAGGGTTGCGGCCGAGATTTGGTGTCTCCGAGGAGAGCGGTGAGCGGAGGAGCGCGGCCGGTGGACGACGCCGGTCAGCGGCCTGCCCGGGGTTGGGCGGCGGAGGCTCGATGGGGCTGCGCCAGTCGGGCAGTTGAACTGCGGGTGCTCCGGCCGCGGGCTTCGCGTGGGGGTTGATGGGCTTTTCGATATTCGCGCGGTGTGCAGCCGCAGAGTTTTTTGAAGACCTCGTTGAAACGGCTGAGGCTCTGGAACCCGGCGGCGAGGGCCACTTCCAGGATGGGAAGGTCCGTGGTGACGAGCAGGCGCTGGGCGTGGCAGAGGCGGTGGCGCGTGATGAATTCGGTCATGGTGGTGCCGAAGGCGCGGCGGAAGAGAGTCATGGCGTAGTTGGGGTGGAGTCCGTGGGCGGAGGCGATGCGTGAGGCGGTGAGGGGTTCCTGGTAGTGCCGCGCGATGTAGCAGGCGAGCTGGTCGGCGCGAGAGAGGGCCGGGTCGGGACAGGAGGCCGGAGGGCGTTGTGAAATCCTTCGGGCCAGACGGAGCAGGCGGGCCTGGATTTCGAGTCGAACGGCGCGTTCGACCGGGGGATCCGGTTGCCGGCATTCACGCTCCCACTGTTGGAATTTCAAGGGGTCGGTGGGTTCCGAGCCCGGCTCGAGCATCAATTCGCCCTCGAGGAGCCGGTGGATGAACTCGGGCGGGAGGCCCATGGCAAGGAATTCACCCAGGGGCACCGTGACCACGAAATAGGGGTGATGCCCTTCGAAGGCGACGATCTGATGGGGAATGGCCGCCCAGAAGATGGCCAGACGACCCGCCGGAATGGTGACGCGCCGGCCGCCCAGCAGGTAGGTGAGCGAACCCGATCGCAACCAGTTGAGTTCCACCTCGCTGTGTTTGTCTGGTCGCGGCATGCAGGCTGGCATCCAGAGTTCGCAGGTAAAACCGTACGGGAGGAACTCGGGCCGCCGGGTGTCGAACTGTTTCACGGACCTTAGGATTCCGGGAGAACCGCGCGCTTTCAAGGGAGAAGCCTCGACGTCATTCGGCTAGCGTGAAGAGGGAAGCACGGGCCCTGCGAGGGCGCCGGAGGCGAACAGGGGTGAGCATGGGAACCCTGGCCCGAGTTCGAATCTACCCGAGGGATGGTGGCGGTCGGTTGGAGGACCGGCGCGGGGGTGGTGTTTGCCTGCGGGCGGCCGTGTTGGGTGTGGTCGCGTGGACCATGCTGGCGGCGGGGTGTTTGGTGGCGGGGGAGCAACGGCCGGCCGGCGGCGGTGCCCTGGATGGTGTCCGGCACCGTGTGGTGGTGAGCACGGACGTCGGGGGAACGGATCCGGACGATTTCCAGTCGCTGGTGTACTTGCTGGTATACCTGGACGTGCTGGATCTGGAGGGGTTGATCTCGTCGCCCTACGGTCCGGGGCGGAAGGACCACCTGTTGGAGGTGATCGAAGCCTACGAACGGGACTATCCGCGTTTGCGGAGTTGGTCGGAGCGTTACCCTGCGCCGGAGGCGCTGCGGGCGCTGGCGAAGCAGGGGGCGACCGAACCGGCGCCGTACACCAGGTACCGGTCGTCCACCGAGGGATCCGAATGGATTGTGCATTGCGCGCGGCGTGCCGATCCGCGGCCGCTCCACGTGCTGGTGTGGGGAGGATTGGAAGATCTGGCCCAGGCGCTCCACGATGCACCGGACATCCTGCCGCGGCTGCGGGTGTACTTCATCGGCGGACCGAACAAGAAGTGGAGTCCGGACGCTTATCAGTATCTGGTGAGCCACCATCCGGAGCTTTGGTTCATCGAGGCCAACGCGACGTATCGCGGCTGGTTCACCGGTGGAAACCAGTCGGACCCGTGGGGGAACGACTCATTTCCGCGTCGGTACGTGGCCGGACACGGTGCGCTGGGGGAGTTGTTCATGCGGAAGTTGCCGACGTTGAAGATGGGCGATGCGCCCTCGGTGGGTTGGTTGTTGCGGGGGAACCCGGAGGAACCGTGGCGGCCCGGGTGGGGCGGCCGGTTTGTTCGTGCCTGGCGGCGGCCCCATTTGCAGCTGGACCGGTTGCCGACGGAGGCGGATCGATTGGAGGTCTTCGGTATTCTGGAGCTGGCACTGAAGGTGGACGAGGGGGACAAGGCCGCGGCGGAGACGACCCTTCATGTGGAGAACCAGGCGCTGAGGTTCACGCTGCTGGACGACGGGACGTTGCGGGTGCGGTTTTCACCGAAGGCGGTTGGGGTCTACCGGTTCGTGGTGGAGAGTCGTTCGCGCAATTGGGACGGGCGCACCGGCGCGCTCACCGTGGTGCCGGCCGGGCCGGATGCGGCTCGCCAGCCGGACCCGCGGCTGCCCCATTGGTGGACGGACGATCCCGCGCCCGAATGGGCCGAGGGGGGTCACGCGGGCGCTCGAACGGTGAGCCGGTGGCGGGAGGATTACCTGCGGGATTTTGCCGACCGGATGCGGCGCTGTCGGATGCGGGCGCCCCGGGCCAGGGGCCGGGCGCAGCGTTCGAGCCCGCGCGGAAGGCGGCGTGGGCCGGATCCGTGCGGAGCGGGGACGGTCGCTCCTGGCAACTGCCGGCCCGGCCGTCCGTTGACGACACGGGCGATTTCGGGGCGAGAACGGGCCGGTCCGGCGACCGGTTCCTTGCCAAACAGCATGAACAGGGAGAAACGGAACAGGGAGAAACGGCAATGAGGATGCACAGGGTCTGCCTGTGGGTGATGGTCTGCCTGGGCGCGGTGGTCTGCGCGCGGGCTGCCGGGTCGGAAGAGAAGGTGCGTCTGTTTGTCCTGACAGACATCGAGAACGAGCCGGACGACGCCCAGTCCATGGTGCGGCTGATGGTCTATGCGAATCAGTTCGACATCGAAGGGTTGGTGGCGACGACTTCCGTGCACCAGCGGAATCGGACGGCGGCCTGGCGGATCCGGGAAATCATCGAGGCATACGGCCAGGTCCGGGACAACCTGATGCAGCACGAGCCGGGTTGGCCGACGAAGGAACAGTTGCTCAGTGTGGTGCGTGAAGGTCTGCCGGTGTACGGCATGCAGGGCGTGGGAGAGGGCAAAGACTCGCCCGGATCCGAACTGTTGATTGCCGCGGTGGACAGGCCGGATCCGCGTCCGTTGTGGGTGACGGTCTGGGGCGGACCCAATGTGCTGGCACAGGCGCTGTGGAAGGTGCGGGCGACCCGTTCGCCCGGGGAGGTGGCGCGGTTCGTGTTCAAGCTGCGGGTTTACACCATCTCCGATCAGGACGATTCGGGTCCGTGGATCCGGCGGAACTTTCCGGATCTGTTTTACATCGTGAGCCCGGGATTTCATCCCGGTGGTGCTTATCATTATGCCACCTGGAGCGGCATCAGCGGCGACAAGTTTCACGGCCGTTTCACCGGTGCGGACTTTTCGCTGGTGGACAATCCGTGGCTGGACCGGAACATCCGCAGCAAGGGCCCGCTGGGGGCGAAGTATCCGCGCACGGAGTACCTCATGGAGGGTGACACACCGAGTTTTTTGGGGCTGATCCGGAACGGACTCAACGTGCCGGAGCGACCCGACTGGGGCGGCTGGGGCGGCCGCTACGAGCTCTACACGCCGCGCAAGCAGAAATGGCACCTGGAGGCCGAGACCCGTCCGATCTGGACCGATGCCATGGATGAGGTCAAGGGCGTGGACGGCAACTGGCACACCAGCAACCACGCCACGATCTGGCGGTGGCGCTCGGCGTATCAGAACGATTTCGCCGCCCGCATGGACTGGACGGTCCGATCGTACAAGGAGGCGAACCATCCGCCGGTGCCGCGCCTGGGCCATCCGGATCGCCTGGTGGCACGTCGGGGCGAGCGGGTGGATCTGAGTGCCGAAGGGACGACGGACCCGGACGGCGACGCGGTGTCGTACGAGTGGTTTTACTATCCCGAACCGGGGACGTTCACGGTCTCCAGTGCGGTGAGCGGGCAGCCCGTGGAGATTCGCAATTTTGATCAGCCACGCGCCTGGTTTGTGGTGCCCACGCGGCGGGTGATGCCGCCGGGCACGGGCACCATGCACATCATCCTGGCGGTGACGGATCATGGTGAACCGAGGCTGACGCGCTACAAACGGGTGATCGTGGAGGTGCGGGAGTGAACGGAACGGGATCGGGCGGGGTGCCCGGACGATGGTTCCTCCGACGGTTTCCACAAGACATGAGAAAGGAAACATGAAAGGGATCCAGAAGACGCCGGTGTTGGGCGTGATCTATGGAAACCGGGATTTTTTCCCGGATCAGTTGGTGACCGAGGCGCGGGCCGACCTGGCCCGGCTGTTTGAAGAGATGGGGATCCGGGCCGTTCAGTTGGGCGACCAGGACACCAAACTGGGCGGCGTGGAGACGCATGCGGATGCGCGCAAATGTGCGGAATTGTTTCGAAGGCACCGCGACGAGATCGACGGCGTGCTGGTTTGCCTGCCGAATTTCGGCGATGAAAAGGGCGTTCTGGACGCACTGCGACTGTCCGGACTGGACGTTCCGGTGTTGATCCAGGCGTATCCGGATCGTCCGGACGAACTGTCGCCGGCCCGGCGCCGCGACGCATTTTGCGGCAAGATCTCCGTCTGCAACAACCTCGTGCAGGCCGGCATCCGCTTCAGTCTCACACGCTCCCACGTGGTGCATCCGCTCTCGGCCGGGTTCCGCCGGGATCTCCAGGTTTTTCTGGCTGTGTGCCGGGTGGTGAACGGGCTGCGCGGGCTGCGGCTGGGGGCCGTGGGCGCGCGGCCGGGTGCGTTCAACACCGTGCGGTATTCTGAAAAGATCCTCGAACGACACGGCATCTCGGTGACCACGGTGGACCTGTCGGAGGTGCTGGGGGCCGCCGGGAAACTGGACGCCCGGCATCCGGCGGTGGTGGCCAAGCTGGACGAAATCCGGTCCTACGCACCCGCGCCCGGTGTGCCGGAGGAGAAGTTGGTCCAGATGGCGAAGCTGGGTGTGGTCCTGGCCGACTGGATGAACACTCATCACCTGCAGGCCACGGCGATTCAATGCTGGACCTCGCTGCAACGGCATTACGGGTGCAATGTCTGCACGCTCATGAGCATGATGAGCGAGCGGTTCCTGCCCAGTGCCTGCGAGGTGGACATCACAGGGGCGCTGACCATGTATGCCATGCAACTGGCCAGCGGCACGCCGGCCGCACTGGTGGACTGGAACAACAACTACGGCGATGACCCGGAAAAGTGCGTGTTGTTCCACTGCGGCAACTGGGCCAAGAGCTTCCTGCCGGACATCCGCATCGCGAACGCACCGATTCTGGGCAGCATCCTTGGTGTGGAGAACACCTACGGTGCGCTGGAGGGCCGGACGCCGGCCGGTCCGCTGACCTACGGCCGGATCACCTCGGCAGACGCGGAGGGCCGGCTGCGTTGTTACGTGGGCGAGGGCGAGCTGACCAACGATGAACTGCAGACCTTCGGCAATCGGGCGGTGGCGCGGGTGCCGCGGTTGCAGGAGGTGCTCCGTTTCGTCTGTCGGAACGGGTTCGAACATCATGTGGTGATGACCTGTTCCCGCACCGCCTCGGTCCTGGCTGAGGCCTGGGGCAACTACCTGGGCTGGGACGTGACCGTTTTCCAAGCCGATGGCATGCCGTAAGCGAGCAGATCGAAAGCCGGCACCGGGTTTGCGTGCGGAGGGACGGCGCCGCCCCGGAACGATGCTGGCACTGGGGTTGGGTTTCGTGTTCGGGGCCCTGTCTCTTGGGGCGGTGGTCCCTGCCTTTCCCGGTGCCGAAGGGTTTGGTGCCCGGGCAACCGGCGGCCGGGGTGGCCGCGTCCTTGCAGTGACGAATCTGGAGGACTCGGGTCCGGGCAGTCTGCGCGCCGCGATCGAAGCCGAAGGTCCGCGGATCGTGGTGTTTCGAGTTTCGGGCACGATCGAGTTGCGGTCCCCGTTGGTGGTGAGGAACGGAAACCTCACGCTGGCGGGACAGACGGCGCCCGGAGATGGGATTTGTCTCAAGAATTATCCGATGGAACTGGCGGGGGCGACGAACGTGATCATTCGCTATTTGCGGTTCCGACCCGGTGCGGCTTCGGGGCGTGGGGTGGACGCCCTGGGTGGACGCAGGGGATGGGACGTGATCGTGGACCACTGTTCGATGAGTTGGAGCGTGGACGAGTGTGTCTCGATCTACAGCGCGATCGGCGGTCTGACGGTGCAATGGTGCATCATCAGCGAGAGCTTGTACGCCTCCGTGCACGCGAAAGGACACCACGGTTTCGGCGGGATCTGGGGTGGTCAGGGTGCCTCCTGGCATCACAATCTGCTGGCCCACCATTCGAGTCGGAACCCCCGGGTGGTCGGCCGGGCGAACGGTCCACAGTTGGTGGATTTGCGGAACAATGTGATTTACAACTGGGGTTACAACAGTTGTTACGGCGGCGACGGCGATGTGCAGGTCAATCTGGTCAACTGTTTGTACAAACCGGGACCCGCCACGCGACCTAGCGTGCGGGCCCGGGTGGCCCAGCCCTCGTTGGGCCACCGGTCGCACAACTGGTGGATCGCCGGCAACCGGGTGATCGGTGCGCCGGAAGTTTCGGAGGACAACTGGCTCGGGGTTCATCCCGAACCGGGTGTGTCGGCGGTACAGTTGAAGGCTTTCCGACCGTTCGCGGTTGCGTCGGTGACGACCCATTCTGCCGAGGAGGCGTTCGAGCGGGTCCTGCGGCATGCAGGTGCCAGCCTGCCGCTACGGGACGCCGTGGATGCGCGCATCGTTGGGGAGGTGCGGACCGGCACGGCCCGTTTCGGCGGTGCTTACGGGGCCGGCCTGGGTATCATTGACGATCCGGGCGCGGCGGGCGGCTGGCCGGACCTCCGGAGTGCGCGCGCGCCGGCCGATGCGGACGGCGACGGGATGCCCGACGAGTGGGAGGTCCGGCACGGACTGAATCCGCACGATTCCTCCGACGGTCCGGCCGACCGCGACGGGGACGGTTACACCAACGTGGAAGAGTACCTCAACGGCACGGACCCCACAGAGTACGTGGATTACACCAGACCGGAGAATCATGGAGACGTGTGGGATTGACAGGAAGCCGACCGAGGCCGGCGACGGCGGTCAAGGGGCCGGGTCGGGCGGCGGTGCCGGGTGCGGATCCGGCCCGGACGACCGGAGTTGCCGAGGGGAGATGACCGATCGCGAACTGGCTTTGAAGGGGATTGCGCTGCGGCGGAAACTGCTGCAGGTGATCCATGACGCCGGGGCGGGGCACACCGGCGGAGGGCTTTCCTGCCTGGACATCCTGATTGTGCTGTATCATCGCGTCCTGAATGTCCGTCCGGAGGCGGTGGACGATCCGAATCGCGACCGGTATGTCCAGAGCAAGGGACATTCGGTGGAGGCGCTTTACTGTGTGCTGGCGGATCGGGGGTTCTTTCCCGAGTCGGACCTCGGGACGCTGTGCCGGTATCGTTCGCCGTACGTGGGGCATCCCACGCGGCACGTCCGGGGGATCGAGATGAACACGGGGGCGCTGGGCCACGGATTGTCCATATGCGTGGGTATGGCCCTGGCCGCCCGGCTGCAGGAGGCGCCGTATCGCGTGTTCACGTTGTTGGGTGACGGCGAACTGGCCGAAGGCTCGGTCTGGGAGGCGGCCATGGCGGCGGCGCATTACCGCCTGGACAATCTGGTGGCCATCCTCGACCACAACCGCCTGCAGATCACCGGGCCCACCCGGGAGGTCATGTGCAACGAGCCGTTGGAGGACAAATGGCGGGCGTTTGGTTGGACGGTCCGGCGCGTGGACGGACACGACTACGCCGCGCTGACCCGTGCGCTGACGGACCCGCCCGTGACCGGGCGGCCCACCTTTGTGCTGGCGGACACCGTGAAGGGGAAGGGCGTCAGTTTCATGGAAGACGTGGCGCGCTGGCATCACGGCGTGCCATCGGACGAGGAACTGGCGCGGGCATTGGCGGAACTGGACGCGGCGGAGCAGCGCCTGCGGGGGGAAGTGCCCGCATGAGAAAAAACGGCAAGGGTTCTCGGGAAGTCGCATGAGCGCACCTGCAACTCCGATGTTGAGCGAGGCGGCCCGGGCCAGGGCCGCACGGCTCGGCCTGCGGCCGGGCCGGCCGAACCTGGAGGAGTTCGCCGCGACGCTGGAGGAACTGGCGCGGGCCAATCCGCGCATCGTGGCGTTGACGAGCGACTCGCGTGGTTCGGGGAAACTGGGGCCGTTCGGCAAGGCGCTGCCCCGGCAGTTGATCGAAGTGGGCATTGCCGAGCAGAACCTGGTGGGGATCGCCGCCGGACTGGCCGCCTGCGGGATGAAACCCTTCGCCGTGTCACCGAGCTGCTTTTTGACCGCGCGGGCGTTGGAGCAGATCAAGAACGACGTGTGTTACTCCGATGTGCCGGTGGTGTTGGTGGGGATCAGCGCCGGGGTGAGTTACGGGGCGTTGGGGTCCACGCATCACTCGTTGCACGATCTGGCCGCTTTGCGGGCCATTCACAACGTGACGATCGTGGTCCCTGCGGACAATTTCGAGACGCGCGAGGCCGTCCGGGCGGCTGCGCGAGCGGAGAAGCCTTTCTTTCTGCGTTTCGGCAAGGCGCCGATGTACGATTTGCATCCGGCGGGGACACGTTTCGAAGTGGGCCGGGCGATCTGCCTGCGGGAAGGGAGGGACATGGCCTTCCTGGCCACCGGCGAGACGGTGGTCCATGCCCTGTTGGCCGCCGCGTTGTTGGAAGAGGAGGGGATTCAAGCGCGGGTGCTGTCCCTGCACACGGTCAAGCCGCTGGATGTGGAGTCGGTGTTGCGGGCGGGACGGGAATGCGGCTGCTTGATCACCGTGGAGGAACACATGGTTCACGGCGGGCTGGCCGAGGCTTGTGCGGCGGTGCTGCTGCAGGCCGGTGTGGCCAAACCGTTCCGCGTGGTGGGCATCCCTGATGAGGAGACGGTCACCGGATCACAGGCCGACATTTTCCGGCATTACGGGATCAGCATGGAAGGACTGGCACAAACCGCCCGGGAACTGCTGGGCGTGGCGCGACCCGCCGCGGCGGTTGGGGTCTGAACCGGAACGGATCATGGCATACGTACTGGCAATTGATCAGAGCACCTCGGCCACCAAGGCACTGCTTTACGACGAGCAGGGTCGCTGTCTGGACAAGGCGTCGCGGGAACACCGCCAGCACTACCCGCGACCCGGCTGGGTGGAGCACGATCCGGAGGAGATCTGGCAGAACGTCCTCGAGGTGGTGCGGGAACTGGTGACGCGACAGGGCGAACGGTTTGGGGAGGTGGTCTGCCTGAGTCTCGCCAACCAGCGGGAGACGGTGTTGGTGTTCGAGCGGCGGACCGGTCGGCCGCTGTATCCGGCTATTGTGTGGCAGTGTCGTCGGGGCAGTCCGATTTGCCGGGAACTGGAGGCGGCGGGCCACGGGTCGCTCGTAACGGAGCGGACCGGCCTGCGGCTGGACACGTATTTCTCGGCCCCGAAACTGAAGTGGCTGGTTCACGACCGGCCGGATCTTGCCGCCAGACTGCGCAGCGGCGATGCGGTCGTGGGTACGGTGGACGCCTTCCTGATCCACCGGCTCACGGGCGGACGGGTGTTCGCCACGGACCCGACCAATGCGTGCCGGACGTTGCTGTACGACATCGGGCGGCTGGGTTGGGATGAGGAACTGTGTGCATTGTTCGAGGTGCCGCCGGGCGCATTACCCGAGGTTCGGGAAAGCCGGGACCGGTTTGGCGAGACCACCTGCGAAGGGCTGTTGCCGCGGTCGGTCCCGATCTGCGGCGTGATGGGCGATTCGCAGGCCTCGCTGTTTGCGCAGCGGTGTTACGAGCCCGGCATGGCGAAGATCACCCTGGGCAGCGGTTCGTCCGTGCTGCTGAACATCGGCCGGCAGTTGCGCCTGATTTCCGGGGGATCGGTGACCACACTGGCGTGGGTGCTGGAGGGGCGGCCGACGTACTGCCTGGAGGGGATCATCAACTTTTCGGCCGCCACCATCGCCTGGCTGCGCGACCAGCTCGGGCTGATCCGGGACGCCCGTGAGGCTGAAACCCTGGCTGCGAGCGTGCCTGACAACGGCGGTGTTTATTTGGTGCCGGCCTTTGCCGGGCTGAGTGCTCCGTACTGGCGCCCGGAGGCGCGGGCGGCCATCGTGGGGTTGACGGCCCATGCGACCCGTCAGCGCGTGGTTCGGGCGGCGGAGGAATCCATCGCCTACCAGTTGAGGGACGTGCTGGAGATGATGCGATCCGAATCGGGCGTGCCGTTGCGGTGTGTGCGGGCCGACGGCGGGCCCACGCGCGACCGGTTTCTCATGCAGTTCATCGCTGACATGCTGGGCACGGAGATCGAGGTTTCGCCCGTGGCGGACGGCTCGGCCCTGGGGGCCGCGATGGCCGGGCTGTTGGGCATGGGGGTGTACAACGACCTTTCTCAACTGGCGCGCCTGTCCTTGGAGACCGGTCGTTTTGTTCCGCAGATGCCTGCGGAGGCGGTGGAACGTCTGGTGGCGGGTTGGAAAGATGCGGTGCGCCGCGTACTGACATGAGGCTTTGGACGGATCCAAACAGCCCGGAGACCGGCACGCGCGGGATCACGGCCGCGCCCCTGCCGGTGGGCCGGGTGTTTCCAGTTGAACCCAACGGTGAACCTGGCGTGAGACGATCTATGAAACGCAACCCCGTTCCTCGGGCCATCCTGTGGGCATGGTTGTTCGGCTTGCTGGCCTGTGGGCTGACGGCCTGCAAACCGGGCTCGGCACCTTCGGGTGAGACCGCCACCGGACCCAAACGGGTGGCCGTCGTGATTTCGACGTTGAACAATCCCTGGTTTGTCGTGCTGGCGGAGACGGCACGCGACCGCCTCCGCGAGCGGGGTTATGAGGCCACGATTTTCGATTCCCAGAACGACCCCGCCAAGGAGGCGGCTCATTTCGAGAACATCATCGCCTCCGGCTACGCGGCCATCCTGTTCAACCCCACCGACGCCGACGGTTCCATCGCCAACGTACGCAAGGCAAAGGATGCCGGCATACCGGTGTTCTGCATGGACCGCGAGATCAACGCCACGGACGCGGCGGTCTGCCAGATCCTGTCCGACAACTATTCCGGCGCGGTCGCCATCGGGCAGTACTTCGTCAAGGTCGTCGGCAAGGAAGGGAAATATGTGGAGCTGCTCGGGCTGGTGGGTGACAACAACACGTGGAACCGGTCGAAGGGATTCCACAGTGTGGTGGACCGGTATCCGGGGTTGAAGATGGTGGCTCAACAAAGCGCGGATTTCGACCGCGCCCGCGCCCTGGAGGTGATGGAGGCGATCCTGCAGGCGCATCCGGACATTGACGCCGTGTTCTGCGGCAACGACGCCATGGCCATGGGCGCCTATCAGGCGCTGGCCGCGGCGGGCAAGGCTGACAAGGTCAAGGTGTTCGGATTCGACGGCGCGGAAGATGTGGTGCGCCTGATCGCCGAGGGCAGGATCGCCGCCACGGGCATGCAATTCCCCAAGGTCATGGCCCGCACGGCGGCCGAGTACGCCGACCAGTACCTCAAGGGCAGGCGCGACTTTCCCCAAAAGGTCCCGGTGGCGGTCGAACTGGTCACGCCCGAGAACGTGCACCTGTACCAGGGATACGGCCGGAAAGAATGACGCACGCGGCAACACCGGGCAGGGCGACCGTGGTACCCGGACCGGACGGGTGCGGGCCCGGCCGGACCGCGCCCGGCGCAACGTCTGTCCGGCATGCGTGTCATTCGGGGTGAATGCGGGCCATGGATGAGAAATGTCCCCTGTCGACCGCCGGGCAATGGTGGAGGCGCCTGTGGCCGTGGCTGGGTGGCGCCGCGTTGGCCGGGGTCCTCACGTTGAAGTTCCCGCTGTTTCACGTGGTGCCGCTGGAGCAGGGTCGGCAACGGCTGCAGGGTGACCGGTTCGATGCCGAGGCGTTCGTGGAGAGCTTCTGGCGGGAACAATTGTTGCCCGCGGAATCGCGGGCGGTGGAGGTTGCGGCCCTGCTGGCCGGATTGCGGGAGGATCCCGAGCAGACGATCCAGCGCCACGGGCACCGGCTCGGGGTGAGCCGTACCGTGGGTTTCCTGGTGCGCGGCCGCGGGGTGGTTGTGTCCGTTGATGCAGACCAGGTGGGGCTGGCGCTGGGGCCGGGCGGGCCTGTGGCGATCCTGATTGAGCTGGGGCCGGTCTTCGGCAACACGATCCGGGACGGTTGCGGCCTGCTGGACGTCAACGAGTTTCCGGATTCCCGCGATTTCAACGCAATCTCCGCCGCGCTGAATCGCCGGGTGGAGGAACAAGTTCTGCCGGAGCTGCGGGCACGGGCCAAACCCGGTACGGCGGTTGAATTCGCCGGGTGCGTGGACATCACCGACCCGTCGCGGGATGTGGCGCCCCTGCGCGTGGTGCCCTTCAAGGTGGCCTTTCCATGAACACGTCGGCCGCAGTGTCAACCGTGGTGGTGGAGGCGCGAGGGATCAGCAAGAGCTTCCCCGGTGTGAAGGCCCTCGACCGTGTGGACCTGGTGCTCAGGCGGGGCCGGTTGACCGCCCTGCTGGGCGAGAACGGGGCGGGCAAATCCACACTCATGAACATCCTGGCCGGGGTGTTCCTGCCGGACGAGGGTGAGATCCGGTTGGAGGGGCGTCCGGTGCGATTCGCCAACCCGCGGGAGGCCCGCGAAGCCGGCATTGCCATGATCTTCCAGGAACTCAACCTGGTGCCGCAACTCACCGTGGCCGAGAACATTTTCCTGGGACGTGAGCCGTGTCGCGGGCCCGGCCTGGTGGATTATCGCCGGATGAACGCGCAGGCGGCGGAGCTTCTGGCCCGACTCGATCTGAACGTGGACCCCACCACGCCGGTGGGACGCCTGCGGGTGGGCCAGCAACAGGTGGTGGAGATTGCCAAGGCACTCTCGACCCGCGCCCGGGTGATCATCATGGACGAGCCCACCTCGGCCCTGACCCGGCATGAAGTGGAGGTGCTCTATCGCATCATTGCAGATTTGAAGCGCCACGGCGTGGCCCTTGCATACATCACGCACAAGCTGGAGGAACTTCCACACGTGGCCGATGACGTCGCCGTGATGCGGGACGGGCGGATGATCGGCGTGGCGCCGCTGTCGGAACTCACCCCGGACGAGATGATCCGGATGATGGTGGGGCGGGAGATCCCGCGGCAGGTGGGTGGACGGGGGCGGCCCATGGGCGAGGTGGTGCTGCGGGTGGAGGGACTGGGCCTGCGGCATCCGACCCGGGCAGGGGACCACCTTCTGAAAGACATCACGCTGGAGGTGCGCCGGGGCGAGGTGCTCGGCATCTTCGGGCTGATGGGGGCCGGCCGGACAGAGCTGCTGGAGAGTTTGTTCGGCCTGCATCCGGACGGGCTCAGCGGCTCCGTGTACCTGGAGGGCCGGCCGGTCCGGATCCGGTCGCCCATCGAGGCCATCGCACACGGACTGGCCCTGGCACCGGAAGATCGGAAGGCCGAGGGGTTGATCCTGGAAATGAGTGTGCGGGAGAACACGAGCCTGGCCTGTCTGGGGCGGTTGACCCGACTCGGTTTCGTCCGGTCGGCAGCCGAGCGCCAGCTGGTGGAGCAGTACCTCAAGCAGCTCAGGGTGAAGACGCCCTCCCTGGAACAGCGGGTCCGCAACCTCAGCGGGGGCAATCAGCAGAAAATCATCCTGGCCAAGTGGCTGGCGACCCACCCACGCGTGCTGCTCCTGGACGAACCCACGCGCGGCATTGACGTCCACGCCAAGCGGGAGATCTACGAGCTGATGGACGAACTGGCCCGGGCGGGGCTGGCAATCGTCGTGGTTTCATCGGAAATGCCCGAGATCCTGACCGTCTCGGACCGGATCGTGGTGCTTTGTGAGGGACGGAAAACCGCCGAGTTCTCCCGTGCCGAGGCGACGGAAGAACGCCTGATGGCGGCGGCGTTGCCCCGGTCCGACCATGGAATGTCCGGCCCGCAACCGCGGCCGGGCGGACCCGGATCCGCAGCCGGATGAGCCTTCCCCTTGACCCGCCGGACGGTCGGCCCCCGGCACGGGGGTCGCACGCGGGCCCGGACGAAAACCCGAGCAGTAGTGGCGAAAACGACGAATGATACGAGACACTCGAGACTGGTGGGCGCGTGGACAATCGCTGCTGGGCTTGGTGCTGATGGTGCTCCTGATGAGCATCTTGTCCGACCGCTTTCTCACGGTGGAAAACGGCCTCAACATCCTCCGCCAGATTTCGGTCAACCTGTGTCTGTCGGTGGGCATGACCCTCATCATTCTCTCGGGAGGGATTGACCTTTCCGTGGGCGCGGTCCTGGCCCTTGCCGGCGCGGTGGCGGCCGGGTTGTTGAAGGAGGGTCTGCCCCTTCCGATGTTTGGCGTGATGCTGCAGTTCACCGTCGGTGGGGCGATCCTGGCGGGCATTCTGGTGGGGCTGGCCATGGGTTGGTTCAACGGCCTGGTCATCACCCGTTTCCGGTTGCCCCCGTTCGTGGCGACGCTCGGGACGTTGAGCATCGCGCGGGGGTTGACCATGTTGTGGACCGGCGGTTACCCGATCACGGGCCTGGGCCAGACATTCGGTTTCCTGGGCACGGGTTTCTGGTGGGGCGTGCCCATGCCGGTATGGATTTGTGCCTTTTGGGTGGTTGTCTTCATGATGGTCACGCGGCGGACCCGGTTCGGACGCTACCTCTACGCCGTGGGAGGCAACGAGCGGGCCGCGCTGCTGACCGGCCTGCCCGTGGACCGGGTGAAACTCTGGGTCTACACGCTCGGCGGCGGACTGGCGGGCGTGGCGGGTCTGCTGGTAACCGCCCGCCTCGATTCCGCTCAACCCAACGCCGGCCTCGGATACGAGTTGGACTCCATCGCAGCGGTGGTGATCGGCGGCACCTCCCTTTCCGGCGGCCGGGGCTCGGTGACGGGCACGGTGCTCGGCTGCCTCATCATCGGAGTTCTGAACAACGGACTGTTCCTGTTGAACGTCTCGCCCTTCTGGCAGCAGGTGATCAAGGGCATGGTGATCCTGGCGGCCGTGGCGTTGGATCGGATGAACCCCCGCAACGACTGACCGACGCGACCGTTGCGGGGATCCGCAAGGCCCGCCGCGGAACCATCACAAGGGCGTGTCCGTTTGCGATCGCGCTCGTCGCGCGCGGCGCCGCGAACCGATCCGGGTGCTTTTGCGCCCCGCAGCCCCGGGAACGTTACGTCCCCTCCTCCCTCAGTGGAGGAACCGGATGCTCAATGGATAGCGCCAAAGCTCGCCGTTGTGGGCTTTGATCGCCCCCACGATGGGAAACACCACCGAACAGATCGCCAGTGCGAGCAGCACCAGCAATCCGATCCCCACAAACGTGAGGATGAGGCCCGCCACGGTGTAGAGAATGGCCGAGAGAATCCAGTTCACCACCACCTTCCCGTGGGCGTCCAAACCCGGCAGTTGACCCTTTTTCAACTGCCAGATGATCACCGGTGCCACCAGCCCCGCCAGGGGCACCACATAACCCGCAAACAACGACAGGTGCAGGATCAACCCCCACAGGCGGGTTTGCTGCTCCAACGGATCCGCAGGCTGCACCGGTTCGGACGGGTAGGGGCCGGACGTATGAGATGCTTGCGTGTTCATGGCCACAGGTGCCGGGAATGAGGACGATCTGGTGCTTCCGCTGGTTCGCCGATCTTCGCTGACACGTGACAATCCTACTCAGGGCCGCCCGCGGCTTCAATGATTCTCTCACATTGGGGACACCTGATCCGGCCGCACCGGGCCACCTGCCGGCTAGCTTGACCTGCGTCAAGGACACGCCGTGGGGCCTGATGCATACAAGGAAGCGTGACAACAGGGTCACAGACGAGCCGGGAGAACCGGTTGCCGGGAGTGCCTGTGCGGGCGGTGCTGCAGTGGTGCAGCGTCGTGTTGGCAGTGGTGATGGTCCCGGTCCTGGGTTTGCGCGGCGGGGCGTCGGGCGGGTCTGCCCCGGTTGCGCCGGGCACTGCCGCCGGTGGCCAGAACACCACGGTGGCCGCCTTTCCGGTCGAACTTCCCGTGGTGGAAAAGCCCCCGGCACAGCAGCCGCCGGTGGGACTGCCCGGGGACGCGCATCTGGACAAAACCCCGCCCCGTGCCACCAGGGGACTGGATCTGGTGAAGCTGGGCTGGACCTACAACTGCATGGAATGTCACAAGCTGCTGCCGGCCCGGTGGCATTACGACCGGCCGATGGTAGAACACCAGGACATCCGGCTCGAGCACGGCAACAACCGGTTCTGTCTCAACTGTCATCACCCCACCAACCGGAATGCCTTCGTGGACTATGATGGCTCGGAAATCCCGGAGCCGGACGTGGTCCTGCTCTGCGCCAAGTGCCACGGAACGATCTACCGCGACTGGAAAGCGGGCGTGCACGGCCGTCGCAACGGCTACTGGGACACCCGACGCGGACCGCAGACGCAACTGCGCTGCATCCAGTGTCATGATCCGCATCGGCCGGCTTTTGCGCCCATGAAACCTCTGCCGCCCCTGCGGTATCCGCCGCGGGCGGCCGGCTCGCCCGAGCGCACCCGAACCGCCCGGAACCTGCATCGACCATGAACGACCCTGCAGCCACACCCGGACCCTCGCGTTCGCTCGAGGAGGTGTACAAGCCGATCTCGAGGCGGACCTTCCTCAAGGGCGCGGCGGCGTCGTTGGTCGGGATGGCCGGTCTGATGGCCGCGTTGCGGCCGTTGCTGGAGCTGGAACGGGGCGAGATCACGCTGGAGCAGCTGTTGCAGAAGCATTATCGCGAACTCACTCCGGAGGAGCTGAACCGCATTCTCCGGCGCCTGGAGGAGGAGACCGAGCGCCAGTACGGCGTGCGGCCGCACATCCGCGACATTCGGCCGATGCCCGGTGTGGAATTTGCCTACGCGCTCAATCTCACGCGGTGTATCGGCTGCCGCAAGTGCGCCCACGCCTGCCTGCGCGAAAACAACCAGTCGCGCGAGGACGCGGACGACATCGAGATGTCCTACATCCGGGTGCTGGAACTTCAGAAAGGCGCCATCAACCTGGAAACCTCCAACGTGTACTACAATCCCGAGCGGGTTCCGCAACCGGACAAGTATTACATGCCGGTCCAATGCCAGCAGTGCCGGCAGTCCCCCTGCACCAAGGTCTGTCCCGTGCAGGCCACCTGGCAGGAACCCGACGGCATCGTGGTGGTGGACTACAATTGGTGCATCGGCTGTCGCTATTGCATGGCCGCCTGTCCGTACGACGCACGCCGGTTCAACTACAAGAAACCGACGATCCCGCCCGAGGCCATCAATCCGAACCAGAGTTACCTCAGCAACCGCATCCGGCCGAAAGGCGTGGTCGAGAAGTGCACCTTCTGCCTGCACCGGACCCGGGAGGGCAAATATCCGGCCTGTCTGGAGGTCTGCCCCACGGGGGCGAGGGTGTTCGGTAACCTCCTCGATCCTGACAGCGAGATCAGTTACATCCTGCGGAACAAGCGCGTGTACATCCTCAAGGAGGAGGTCGGCACCCTGCCGCGTTTCTACTATTTCTTCGAAAAATGAAGGAATACCTGACATTCCTGCTGCGCGTGGCCCGGCTGTCCTTCTCCGGTGGATGGAAGTTCTACGCCTGGATGAGCTTCCTGACGGTGCTGGTCCTGGTGGGGCTGCACGCGTGGGCGCGCCAGTTCGTCGAGGGCCTGCAAACGACGGGGATGACGAACCAGGTGAGCTGGGGGGCCTACATTGCCAATTTCACCTTCCTGGTGGGTGTGGCGGCGGCAGCCGTGATGCTGGTGATCCCGGCCTACATCTACCGCCAGGAACACATGCACGAGGTCGTGGTGTTCGGGGAGCTGATGGCCATCGCGGTCATCATCATGTGTCTGTCTTTCGTGATGGTGGACCTGGGCCATCCCGAACGATTCCATCACATGATCCCGCCGTTCGGGATCTTCAACTTCCCGGGCTCCATCCTTTCCTGGGACGTGATCGTCCTGAACGGGTACCTGCTCCTGAACCTGCACATTTCCGGTTATCTGTTGTACTGCCGGTACCGCGGGCGGAAACCGGCCAGGCCCTTTTACGTACCGTTCGTGTTCATCTCGATCGTGTGGGCCATCAGCATCCACACGGTGACGGCATTCCTGTACGTGGGTCTGGCGGGCCGCAGCTACTGGCACCATCCGCTGGTACCATCCCGGTTCCTGGCCTCGGCCTTCGTGGCGGGACCGGCGCTGATGATCCTGACCTTCCAGATCATACGCCGGCTCACCGACTATCACATCGGTGACCGGCCGCTGCACACCCTGCGCATGATCATGACCGTGGCCATGATCATCAACATGTTCCTGCTGGGATGTGAGCTGTTCACCGAATTCTACTTCCCCACCCAGCACGCGGCCGCGGCGCACTATCTCTATTTCGGTCTGCACGGTCATCACGGCCTGGTGCCGTGGATCTGGACGGCCATCGCACTGGACACGGCGGGTCTGTTGTTGTTGATCACGCCGGCGGCCAGGCGGATCGCGTGGCTCAACCTCGCCTGCATCACGTGTTTTGTGGGGATTTGGATCGAGAAGGGCATGGGCCTGATCGTCCCGGGGTTCGTACCCACGCCGCTGGGGCAGGTGGTCGAGTACCTGCCCACGTGGAACGAGACGCTGGTCTGTCTCGGCATCTGGGCGCTGGGTGCGCTGCTGTATTCGTGGATGTTGCACGTGGCCGTGCCGATCATGAGCGGCGCGCTGCGGGCGCGTCCGGCCGCTCCGGGGGAGCTTTCCCTAACAAGCACAACGTCAACGGGCAATCAAGGGGATACGGGAACATGAAGATGCGAATCGCAGTCATTCTGGCCGGGGCGGCAAGCCTCGGCCTGTGCACGCCGGCACACGCGGGTTTCACGCTGAAGGAACTCTCGCCGCAGAGCGCGGCCTGCGTGGCCTGTCACAAGAAGGAAAGTCCGGTCATCTACGAGCAGTGGGGCAGCTCGAAACATTTCCGGGCCAACGTGGGGTGTTACGAGTGCCACATGGCCATGGAAACCGATCCGGACGCCTACGAACATTACGGGCAGCTGATTGCCACCATCGTGACGCCCAAGGACTGCGCCCGCTGCCATGAAAAGGAGGTGCAGGAATTCAGCGATTCGCATCATGCCAAGGGCGGGCGGATCCTGGGGTCGCTCGACAACACGCTGGCCGAGGTGGTGGAGGGCAACAACGCCTTCAAGACGCCGGCCTTTCCGCACGGCAACAGCGCCGCGGCGGTGCTGGGCTGCTGGCAGTGCCACGGGGCGGAGGTGAAGCTGCTGCCGAATCGGCGGCCGGATCCGGCCACGTGGCCGAACACGGGGATCGGACGGATCAATCCGGACGGGTCGGAGGGTGCCTGCACGGCCTGTCATTCCCGGCACGCCTTCAGCGCTGCGCAGGCCCGCACACCGGACACCTGCGGCAAGTGTCACATGGGACCGGATCATCCGCAGATGGAGATCTACAACGAGTCGAAGCACGGCATCGCCTACCGGGCCAACGTGGACAAGATGGCGTTGGACAATCCGAAGTGGGTGGTGGGCGAGGATTATTCGGCGGCACCCACCTGTGCCACCTGTCACATGAGCGCGACGCGGGATCAGCCCGTCACCCACGACGTGGGCATGCGGATTTCCTGGAACAACCGGCCCGAGATCTCCATCCGGCCCGAGGTGGCCGATGCCAAGCTCGGGCTGCCGGGCAAGGACGTGCCCTGGGAGAGACGCCGGGCCAACATGATGAACGTCTGCATGAACTGTCACAATGCCAACTACGTGGACGCGTTCTTCCAGCAGTACGATGCGCTGATCGACCTGTATCATGAGAAGTTTGCCAAACCGGGGCTGGCCCTGTATCAGGCCGCGCGCGAGCTTCTGACCGGGCCGCAGTTCTCGCACAAGATTGATTTCATCTGGTACGAACTCTGGCATCACGAGGGCCGCCGCGCGCGGCATGGCGCCTCCATGATGGGCCCGGATTACACGCATTGGCACGGGATGTACGAGGTGGCCAAGCACTTCTATTCCGAGTACATCCCCGAGCTGCAGAAACTGGCCGAGGAAAACCTGCACTCGGACGATCCGGCCCGGCGCGCCGCGGCTGAGAAACTCAAGAAGCTGATCGAGGAGACCCTCAACCACGACAATCACAAGTGGTATCTGGGCAAGATGGATCCGGAGGAAAAGGCGCGCCGCGAGGCGCAGCGCCGCGAGTTTCTGAAACGTTATTCGAAATGACGCGCGGGGTGCCATGCCGGTGACGGCCTACATCCTGTTGTGTCGGAGTGCCGACCAGCAGCGCGTGCGACGGGCGTTGGCCGGTTGGGAAGGGGTCGAGGTCGGCGCGGCCCATGTGCAGGGGCTGGCGGTGGTGGCGGTGACGCCGGACGAGGCGGCGGCGGACGCGATGCGCGAGCGCCTGGCCGGCCTGCCCGGGGTGCGGGAGGTCGTGCCGGTGGGGCACTACACCGAGGAGGGCTGGGACGACCCGGCGACGAACGGAGTGCAACGATGAAGGAAACCCAACCTGCAACATGGACCGCGGCCAGTCGCCGCGAGTTTCTCAAACAGATGGCGCTGGCGTTCGCCGGCGGGGTCCTCAGCGGCCACTGGGTCCGGGGGGCGGAACCGGCGGAAGCGGGCCTGGCCTGGCACAAGGCCCCCTGCCGGTTTTGCGGCACCGGTTGTGGCGTGCTGGTGGGGGTGCGCAACGGCCGCGTGGTCGCCGTGCAGGGCGACCCGGAGAACCCGGTCAACCGCGGCCTGCTTTGTGCCAAGGGATATCACGCCGGGCTGGCCCTTTACGGCCGGGATCGGCTGAGGACTCCGCTCATCCGGCGCAACGGCCGGCTGGAGCCGGCCACCTGGGAGGAGGCCATTGACCGGATCGCGCGGGAGATCCTGCGCAGTCCGTCCACCTTCGCCTTCTACGGTTCGGGTCAGTGGACGATCTGCGAAGGTTTCGCGGTGATGAAGTTCATGAAGGGCGGGTTGGGGAACAACCATGTGGACCCCAACGCGCGCCTCTGCATGGCCAGCGCGGTGGTGGGCATGCTGACCACCTACGGCGTGGACGAGCCCGGCGGTTGCTACGACGACTTCGACGCGGCCGACACGGTGATCCTGTGGGGCAACAACATGGCTGAAATGCATCCGGTGCTGTGGTCGCGCATCGTGGACCGCCGCACGCGGGGGGAACGGGTGGAGATCCTTGACGTGGCCACGCGCCGAACCCGTTCCACGGAAGAGGCGGATCATTACATCGAGTTTCGGCCGCAGGGTGACCTGGCCATTGTCAACGGCATCTGCCACCTGTTGATCCGCTCGGGCCGGTACGATCGCTCCTGGGTGGAACGGCACTGCCATTTCCGCAAGGGCCCGGATGCCGAAGGCGAGCCGATGACTTTCGAGGAGTTCGCGCGGTGGCTGGAAACCTACACGCCGGAGTATGTGGCCAGGGTGGCGGGTGTGCGCCCCGACCAGTTGCAGTTGCTGGCCGACCGGTTTGCCGATCCGACCCGGCGGGTGTTGTCGCTCTGGTGCATGGGCGTGAACCAGCACACCCGCGGCACGTGGATGAACAACCTGCTGTACAATGTGCACTTCCTGAGCGGCAAGTTCGGCAAACCGGGCAGCACCGCCTTTTCGCTGACCGGACAGCCCAGTGCGTGCGGCACCTGCCGCGAGGTGGGCACCCTGGCCCATGCGTTGCCGGGAGGCCGGCTGGTGGCCAACGAGGAACATCGCCGGCAGTGTGAAGAGCTCTGGAAGCTGCCGCCGGGTCGGATTTCTGCCAAGCCCGGTTACCATGCGGTGGCGATGTTCGATGCGTTGGCCCGGGGTGAACTGACGGGGGTCTGGATCCAGGTGACCAACCCGGCGCAGTCGCTTCCGAATCTGCACAAGCTGGCCGACCGCCTGCGGGAGCGGTTTGTGGTTGTTTCGGACGTGTATCCGACGGCGACGACCGAGCTGGCCACGGTGGTGCTGCCCTCCGCCATGTGGGTGGAAAAAAACGGGCTGTACGGCAACAGCGAGCGGCGGACCCAGCAATGGTTTCGGATGGTGGACCCACCGGGTCAGGCCAGGGACGATTTGTGGCAGGTGATCGCAGTGGCGCGGCGTCTGTACGAGCTCGGCCATCCGGGGATGAAAGACCGGGACGGCGAGTTCCTCTTCACCTACAAGGACGAGCAGGGTCGGCCTCTGGAAATCTGGAAGTGGGAGGTGTTCCGCCAGGTGAACGTGAGCCGGCTGATGTATGAGGAGTACCGGCCGTTCACCGAGATGAAGCGCTACTGCCTGGCGCCTTACGAGGAACTGGTGAAGGCCCGGGGCATGCGCTGGCCGGTGGTGAAGGACGCCACCGGCCGGTGGCGGGAGACGGCCCGTCGGTTCGTCGAAGGGGAGGATCCTTTTGTGCAGCCGGGCCGTGGCGTGGAGTTTTACTGGGGCAAGCTGAAGGATGGAAAGGCCTTCATCTGGGCGCGTCCATACGAGCCGCCGCCGGAGGTGCCGGACGACCAGTACCCGTTCTGGTTGTGCACGGGGCGGGTGCTCGAACACTGGCACACCGGCACGATGACCCGCCGGGTGCCCCAACTGCACCGGGCCATGCCCGGTGCCTATGTGGAATTGCATCCGGAGGATGCGGCACGTCTGGGCATTCGCACGGGCGACCGTGTGCGGCTGCGGACGCGACGGGGCCAACTGGTGTTGCCGGCCTGGGTGGGTGGTCGCAGCACGCCGGCTCGCGGTTCGGTGTTCGTGCCGTTCTTTGCGGAGGAGGCACTGATCAACCGGCTGACCCTGGATGCCTTCTGCCCGCTTTCCAAGGAGCCTGACTACAAGAAGTGCGCGGTGGCAGTGGAGAAGGTTTGAACCGGCGGAGCAGCGGGGGTGCGCCACGATGAAATGCACGAACCGAAAACGATGGGCGGTCTGGATCGGGCTGGGCCTGGCGGCGTGGGGCGCGGCCGGGCCGGGCACTCTGGCGCAGGATGAAACGGTGGGTCCCGCCACAGGGGATGTGCCGCCGGCCGCGGGGGCGGGGAGGTCCGCAAGCGATGCCGCTGCGTGGTTGGAACCCCGACCGGGTGCCGCCGGCCGGCGCGCCTTCGCGGGGGCCCCGCCGGTCATGCCGCATTCCTTTGCCGGGGACCGGGACGGCCGTTACTGCCTCGAATGCCACGCCCGCGAGGACCGCATCGAAAAAAGGCAGCGGGCCATCGCGCCGGTGCCGCATGCGGAGTTCACCCAGTGCCAGCAGTGTCACGTCAATGGCAGCCTGCGGGACGTGCCGGTGTTTCGCACCAACGAGTTCACGGGTCTGGAGGGCTGGGGCAAGGGTGACCGGGCGCACCCGTTCGCCCCGCCCACGGTGCCTCACCCGATCGGCATGAGGGAGAACTGTCTGGCTTGTCACGGGCCGACCGGCCGGCAGAGAATCGCCACGGCACACCCGTGGCGGTCACAGTGTCTGCAATGTCACGTGCCCGACGCGGGCAAGGCCCCGGCCGGGCCGGTGCTGGCCTCGGGACCGTTTGTGCACCATGCAGGAGAGTGAACAAAAAGTCTGCTGCCCGGCCGGGCCGGAGCTGCGCGATCCGGCCCGGCTGCGCCGGCTCTCGTCTGAAGAGTGGGAAGCCCTCGGCCAGGCAGCCCTGCGGGAGCACCTCCACGCGCAGGCGGTGGTGGCTCACGCGAAGTATGCGCCCCTGACTTTCGAGAAATTACCGCGGTTTCTGCAGGATCCGGATTGTCTTCGTCACCCGGTCCGGTTGGTCTTTGAATTCGGTGAGATGGCAGCCCACCAGTTTGCCGAGCCGGGGTTGGACTTTCGCGATTCCACCGGTCAGGGACGCGTGCTCTACGTGCGGCCGTGTCTGCGCCAGCGGCCCCACGATGTGGTGGCGGCCGTGGCCTACATGGTGCCGGTGATCAATTACGGTCCGGTCATCCGCGACGAGCACTGTCTGCTCTACGGGGCCACGCTGCTCGGCCTGATGGAGGAGGAGTATTACCAGCGACTGTGCGAGCTGGCCGATTGGTGCGGGGCCGAAGCACGCTGGGCCGGTGGCTGCGAAGGCTGAGCGGGGTCGGGCAGTGGTTGTGTGGCTGGCCGGGTTTGGGTCTTCCCGGCGTCTGCTCATTCGGGAGCGTCCGGCCGGGAGTGTCGGCTTGCGCCACCGGCGTTCCCGTCCGTCCGGATGCGCGATCGAAATCAATGTTGCACACGCGGTCCCGGAAGTTGAGGGCTCCCCGTTCGAGCGGTTCCTCCGGCGAAGTCACGCGGGGGCAACCGGACTGGTGTCGGCGGTGACGCGGTTGTTGATCGGTCCGTTTTTTGCTCCGTCTTTTGCCGCCTTCTGGCGTGGATGGAACCCGTTGTACCGATACGCACTCTGGCACCATGTGTACGCCCCTCTGCGGAGACGGGTGCCCCGGGCCTGGGCAGCATGCTTCACCTTCCCGGTCTGCGGCGCAGAGCTGCACGATATGCCTTGGTTTTGTCTGAGTGCCATCTTTTGGGATGCGGGGCCCGGCTTTCCTGGCGGGACGGTGTTGTTCGGTGTTTGGGGATTTTTGGCGGAGGTGTCGCGGAGGTGGGGACGTCCCCGGTCCGGTGGAAGTCCTGGGAGTTGCCACCCTGAGGAATTGTGCTCGGATTGTGCGGCGGTTTCCTGGTCACCCTGGGTGTGCGTCGCTTGGTGGATGGGTGATGCGAGGCGGGGCCGTCGGAATCGTCCGGTGTGAAGTGCGGTCAGGAAACGTACGTGGCCGGCTGGGTCACGGCGGGTCTCCGGGCTAGGGGCGTCTCAAGCATTCGGGCCGGACGTTTGTCCGGCCCGTTTGCTCGAGACTCCAAGCACCGAAATTGTCTCGCCTGGCGCAGTGTGGCAGTTCCCACTTTCTGGATCGCACACGGTAGTTCGAACTGCCTTTTTCTCGCTCCAGCTGACGCCAACGTGCCACAAGCGGACGGCTTCCGGTATCCCCATTTCTGGGGACAACGGCCAGGTCGTGTTCAGGGCCGGGGCTGGGGGGGCCGCCGGGTGGGCGGAAGGAGACCGGGCGCCGGAACGCCGCCGCGCGGCGCCGCGGCCGAACGGGGCGGGTTGACGACCTTGGTCGGGCTCTTGCAGCCGGGCGGGCCTTTGACTAGCGTCAGGGCATGACATACGACCCTTCCGACCAACCTGGGGCTTCTGCGTCGGGTGGATGGGGTGCGGGAGGCGCGTCCACGGGAGCGGGGGTTCCGCCCGTGATTCGCCCCACCGGTACTCCGGCCTCCGGCGGCCGCCGTCGCCGCGGCTGGGTGTGGTTGATCGTGCTGGCGTTCGTCGGCTTCGGGCTCTGGGCGACATGGACGCTTGTTTCCGGGCTGCTGCATCTGGAGAGCGTGTCGATGGCAGCGGCACGGGGAGGAGGTCCGCGATTGGAGGAGGTGCTGTTGGAGGATCACGACGCGGCGTGGAAGGTCGCCGTGGTGGACCTGGAGGGGATCATCAGCAGCGACTTCATGGATCCGATGGGTTACGATCTGGTGGACCTCATTCGAGCCCAGCTCAAGCGGGCGGGTGAGGATCATCGGGTCCGTGCGGTGATCCTGCGGATCAACTCCCCGGGCGGCGAGGTGATTGCATCGGACGAGCTTTACCGGGCCATCCGGCGCTTTCAGGAGGAGCATGACAAGCCGGTGGTGGCGGTGATGGAGAATGTGGCGGCCTCGGGCGGGTATTACGTTGCGGTGGGCAGCCGGTGGATTGTCGCCAATGAGATGACATTGACGGGCAGCATCGGCGTGATTCTGTCCACATGGAACTACCGGGGGTTGATGGACAAGGTGGGCATCCGTCCCTACACGTACAAGAGTGGCCGGTTCAAGGACATGCTCAGCGGGGCGCGGGATCCTTCCGAAATTCCGCCCGAGGAACGGGAAATGTTGCAGGCGCTGATTGACGAAGTGTTTGACCGGTTCAAGGAGGTGGTGGCCGAGGGGCGAAACGCCGCTGCGGAGGCCAACGATCCGGAGGGCCGCCGGCTGGTGGAGAACTGGGAAGATTACGCCGATGGCCGCGTGTTCTCCGGGGCGGAGGCCTACCGACTGGGTTTTGTGGATGAGCTGGGCAACTTTGAGACCGCCAGGGAACGGGCCCTTGCATTGGCCGGGATCGAGGACGCCAACGTGGTGCGTTATCAGCGGCGTTTGACGTTCGCCGATCTGTTCCCGCTGTTCGGCAGGGCGCGGGTCGAGCCTGTGCGGGTGGACCTGGGGGTGGAACTGCCGAAACTGCGGACCGGCCACCTGTACTTCCTGCCACCGGCGCTGGTTCCCTGAGGGAGGAAGATGGCTTGACCGGGGTGACCGTCATCCGTCATCCGCTGATCCGGCACAACCTGACGCGGTTGCGGGACCGGCGGACGCCGCCCCAGGAGTTTCGCAGGCTTCTGGCCGAGGTGGCCGGTTTGATGGTGTACGAGGCCACTCGATCCCTCCGGGTGCGGCGGTGCCAGGTGGAAACCCCGCTGGAACGGACGGAGGGGTGCGAGCTTGAACGGGAGGTGCTGTTGGTGCCCGTGTTGCGGGCCGGATTGGGCATGTTGGAAGGGATCCTGCGGCTCATTCCCCATGCGCGGGTGGGCTTCCTTGGGTTGCGCCGGGAGGAGTCCACCTTGGAAGCCGCCTTTTATCACGAGAGTCTCCCCGAAGGGTTGCACCGGTTCGAGGTGCTGGTCATGGATCCCATGCTGGCCACGGGCGGGAGTGCGTTGAAGGCCTTGGACCGTTTGACCTCTGCCGGGGCCCGGCGGTTGCGGATGATCCATTTGGTGGCGGCGCCGGAGGGCATACGGGCCGTGCGCGCGCGGCATCCACGGGTCCCGGTGTTCACGGCGGCGATTGATCGGGAACTGAATGACCGCGGGTTCATCCTGCCCGGACTGGGGGATGCCGGCGACCGCTTGTTCGGGACCTGAGGGTGGGGATCGGTGATGGGCATTTTCCGCAGGAAACGTGTGGCAACGGGCATGTCGCCTCCGGGTCCACAGCACGGTGGGGAGGGTCGGGCACCCGACCTCCAGGTTTCCGCCAACCAGGACGCTCCCCCGCGACTCGACACGCTGGGTTTGATCGCCGGGAACCGTTCGTTGCCGATCCTTCTGGCGCGGCAGGCGAAGGCCGCCGGTGTGAAGCGACTCGTCGCGGTGGGGTTCGAAGGGGAGACCGATCCCGCCCTGGCCCGGTGGGTGGACGAGATGGCATGGGTCCGGGTGGGCCAGTTGGAACGCTTGATCCGCGCGCTGCGCGAACGGGGGGTGCGCCACTGTGTGATGGCGGGACAGATTGCACCCAAACGGCTTTACGAGGTGCGCCCGGACCTCCGTGCGCTGGCCCTGCTCATGCGCCTGAAAGAGCGCAATGCTCACACGATCTTCGGCGCGGTGGTCGAGGAACTGCGCCAGGAGGGTATCGAAGTCCTGGCGGCCACCCCTTGGTTGCGCCCGCTGATGAAGGGGGCGGGGTACCGGTTGGGCCCCGAACCCACCCCGGAGCAGTGGGAGGACGTCTCTTTCGGCTACCGGATGGCCCGGGAAATCGCGCGACTGGACATTGGTCAGCTCGTGGTGGTGAAGCAGGGCACGGTCCTGGCGGTGGAGGCCTTCGAGGGGACCGACCGTTGCCTGTTGCGAGGGGGCGAACTGGCCGGGCCCGATGGCGGGGCCGTGGCGGTGAAGGTGGCCAAGGAAGGACACGACATGCGGTTCGACATCCCGTGCGTGGGACCGGCCACGCTGGAGACCTGCGCCCGGGCGGGGGTTGCCGTTTTCGCCTTCGAGGCCGGTCGCAGTCTGGTCCTTGAAGAGGAGACTTGCGGCGAGCTGGCCCGGCGGCACAAGATTAGCTTCCTGACGGTCGGCCCGGCCTGACGCACCGGCGCAGGTCCGGGCCGGATCATCAAGCGGGTGGAAGGTTCATGCTGAAGTCACACGAACTGATCGGGTTCATGTCGCCCTCGTTGGCGGCGGATATCTTGAATTTTGCCTTTGCCGAGGACAAGCCGACCTACAAGGCCGCCCTGGCTGCGGTGGCCGAAGCGCGGCGGGTCCGGCCGGTCTATCTGTTGCGGCAACCGCGTGCGCAGCGGGACCCCCTGATTCTCAACACCCTCACACGACCTTCGCTGGACGCCGCCGCCGCCACGTTGATCCGCGCCTGGCTGTTGAAAAAGCACAAGGCCATGCTCGCTGATTTCCTGGACGCGCTTGGCATTCCGCACCAGGACGGCGTGGTGGAAACCCTGCCGGAGAAGGTGGAGGATGACAAACTCCGCAACGCCGTGGAGACCCTGCTGGGCAAGTATCCCGCCGAGGTGGTGGCCGTTTACCTCCACGCATTCAACGAAATGAACGAGGTGAACTGGGAGAACCTGACCCGGTTGCTCAACGAAGACGCCCGCCTGCAGGTCGGTGGCTGAACCTTGAACCCCTCGCGGGCGTGGACTCCCGGGGCTCCTGACGAGCCTGGCGTGGGGGCGGGGTGAGCCCGGCTTCGGCCCGGGGAGCGTGACGGAGGGCGAGGTTCCGCTGTAAAAAAGACCGGGCAGCCGAAGGAGGGACCGTTGCCGGCCGGTTTTCCTTTGCGCAAGGGTCGGTTTTTGGGGTATCGGATGAGGCCGTGCGAAAGCTAGGGATCACGATTCTGGTGGCGCTGCTGGTGCTGGGTGGGGCAGCCACGCTCCCGGCTGCGGTTTACCGGTTGACCGACGGCAGCACGGTGGAGGGCGAACCGGTTTCACCGAACGAACGAGGTGTGGTCTTCCGCCTGCCCAGCGGGCGATACTCCAACCGGATCCCCTGGGACCGCTTCGATCAAGAAACACTGCGGGAATTGGCCAAGGACCCGAAGATGGCGCAGTTCGCGGAGGTGTTCGTCATCGAGGAGGAGGAGCCCGAGCAAGCCCGGCCCCCGTTGCCCAAACCGCGGCCCGTGGAAGGCAAGCTTACGCGGCCGGAAGATCCCGCTTTCTGGGCCGGTCTGTGGGGGTCGTCGGTGGGACTGGTCATCCTGCTGGCGTTGTACGCAGCCAACCTCTATTCGGCGTACGAAATTGCGATCTATCGGGCACAGCCTTTGGCCCTGGTCATGGGATTGGCGGCCATTTGTCCGGTGATTCCCCAGATCATCTTCCTGGCCCTGCCGACGCGGATTCCGAAGCAGGAAGAACCGGTCGGGGCCGGGGCGGAGGCCGCCGCGGCGGCGGCGGCCCCGCCCACCATTGGCGCCGGGTTGCAACTGGCCCGAGAAACCCCGGCCCCGGCGGCGGCCAAACCGGCCGAACCCACGGTTTTCAAGAAAGGCGAGTACGCTTTCAACCGGCGGTTCTTCGAAACGCGGTTCAGCTCGTTTTTCGGCATGGTCCGCCGCGACAAGAGCAAGGTGCTAATCCTCAAGACGGCCAAGCAACAGTACGTCGTCAATCGCATCACACGGATCACTGCGACGGACATGCACGTCGAGGTGCAGAAGGGCGCCGGCGTGGAGGAGATACCCCTTTCTTTCACGGAGATCGTGGAGGTGGAGCTGCGTCCCGCCGGGCAATGAAAAGGCCGAGAAACCCGGGCGGGCGTTCTTCCCTCTCCCATCCGGATGCCGGATCGGAGCCGGTGACTGCCGCGGCTCGAGCTCGATGCCCGTCATTTGGGGCGCCGGGGAGATGCAGACGGGGCATCCGCGGAAGCTGGGGGCTGCGATCCGCGCGACGCGCCCCGGCGAGGGCAGTCGGAGGGTTTGGCTGACTTCCTCACGTGTGGGATCGGACGCGGTGCCCGGCGGTGCCCCTTTTGCAACAAACCGGTTGCAGCGGGGGGCTTTTCATATTAAATACGCTCGACCTGCCGACGACGGTGTCGGGACAGGCGAGAAGTGTACCGAATGAGCGCTGAAGACATGTCGCAGGAACGGAACGGTTCGCAGGCGGTTTGCCCACCGGGCTATCCGCAGGCACAGGGGCTTTACGATCCACGATTCGAGCACGAGGCCTGTGGGGTGGGCTTCGTCGTCCATGTCAAGGGCAAGAAATCCCACAACATCGTCACGGACGCGCTGACCATTTTGGAGAACCTGCGTCACCGGGGTGCCTGCGGATGCGAGAGCAACACCGGCGATGGTGCGGGCATTTTGCTGCAGATGCCGCACGAGTTCCTGCAACAGGCCTGTGACGAGATCGGCCTGCGTCTGCCGGGGGAGAAACAATACGGCTGCGGGTTGATCTTCCTGCCCCCCAACCGGGAGGACCGCCAGCGGTGCGAGGCCGCCTTCGTGCGGGTGGTGGAGGAGGAAGGGCTGGAGTTCCTGGGCTGGCGCGATGTCCCGACCAACAACGGCAACCTGGGCGCCACCGCCCGCTCTTGCGAGCCCTACATGCGCCAGGCCTTCATCGGCCGGCCCGCCGCCCTGAGGGACGACCAGGCCTTCGAGCGCAAGCTTTACGTTGTGCGCCGCATGGCCGAGAAAAAGATCCGGTACAGCGGTGAACCGTGGGGCCGGTGGTTTTACGCCTGCTCGCTTTCCCACCGGACGCTGGTGTACAAGGGCATGCTCACGGCCGAGCAGCTTCGGACCTATTACCCGGAGTTGAGCGACCCGCTGATGACCAGCGCGCTCGCACTGGTGCACTCCCGTTTCAGCACCAACACGTTCCCGAGCTGGGACCGTGCGCATCCCTACCGGTACATTGCGCACAACGGCGAGATCAACACGCTGCGCGGGAATATCAACTGGTTGCACGCCCGCGAGGCGCTCTTCCGGTCACGGGCCTTTGGAGACGACCTGCCCAAGATCCTGCCGGTGATTGCTCCGGACGGAAGTGACTCGGCCATGTTCGACAACTGCCTCGAGCTGTTGGTGTTGGCCGGCCGCAGCCTGCCGCACGCGGTCATGATGATGATCCCGGAGCCCTGGCAGCACAACCCCTTCATGAGCCCGGAGAAGCGGGCGTTCTACGAGTTCCACCGATTCCTCATGGAACCGTGGGACGGCCCGGCCTCGGTCTCCTTCACCGACGGCATCCGTATCGGAGCCGTTCTGGACCGTAACGGGCTGCGGCCCTCGCGCTACTACGTCACCAAGGACGACCTGCTCATCCTGGCTTCCGAGGTCGGTGTGCTGGACGTGCCCGCCGATCGCGTGGAGTACAAGGGCCGGCTGCAGCCGGGCCGGATGCTGCTGGTGGACACCGAGCAGGGACGGATCGTGGCCGACGAGGAACTGAAGCACTCCATCGCCACCGAGCATCCCTACCGCGAGTGGCTGGATCGCTACGTGCTTCAATTGGACGACCTCCCGGAGGCCCCCGCACCCGCGCGCCCGCCCGAGCCGGAACTGGTGCGGCTGCAGCGCGCCTTCGGGTACACCTTCGAGGACGAGCGGATGATTCTGGCGCCCATGGCCACGGATGGGGTGGAACCCGTGGGTTCCATGGGCAACGACACCCCGTTGGCGGTCCTGTCCAACCGGCCTCAGCTGCTGTACAACTATTTCAAGCAGTTGTTCGCCCAGGTGACCAACCCGCCGATTGATTATCTGCGGGAGGCCATCGTCACCTCCACCGAGACCGCCCTCGGCCGGGAGGGCAACCTGTTGGAGCCCACGCCCGAGAGCTGCCGGTTCATCAAGTTGGAAGGGCCCATCATCGCCAACGAGGAACTGGCACAGATCAAGAACATCCAGCGACCCGGGTTCAAGGCCGTCACCTTTCCCATCCTGTTCCCCGTGGCCCAAGGCGCCCGCGGACTGGAACAGGCTCTGGAGGAACTGTATCGCAAGGCCGACGAGGCCATCCGGGACGGTGCGAACATCCTCATCCTGTCCGACCGCGGGTTGAGCGCCGAGATGGCGCCCATCCCGGCGTTGCTGGCCATCTCCGGCCTCCATCACCACCTCATCCGGCAGGGCAGCCGCACCCTGTGCAGTCTGGTCTTGGAATCGGGCGAACCCCGCGAGGTGCACCACTTCGCCCTCCTGGTCGGTTACGGGGCCAGTGCCATCAACCCGTATCTGGCGCTGGACACGCTGGACAAGTTGATCGATGCCGGGCTGCTGCAGGTCGACCGCGAAAAGGCGCGCAAGAATTACATCAAGGCCGCGGTGAAGGGGATCCTCAAGGTCGCCTCGAAGATGGGGATCTCCACCCTGCAGAGCTACCGGGGAGCCCAGATCTTCGAAGCCATCGGTCTGCGACGCGACTTCGTGGACAAGTACTTCACCTGGACGCCGTCGCGGATCGAAGGGGTTGGTCTGGAGGAGATCGCCCGGGAGACGATCGAACGTCATCAGGCGGCCTTTGTGGACCGTGCGGATGGCTCGCGGGCGCTGGACTCCGGCGGCCAGTATCAGTGGCGTGCGGATGGCGAGTTCCACCTCTTCAATCCCACGACCATCCACAAACTCCAACAGGCCGTGCGGAACAACGATTACCAGGCCTTCAAGGAGTACTCACGCGCGGTGGACGAGCAGGCCCGCAACCTCTGCACCCTTCGCGGGCTGTTCGAGCTCAAGTTCGCGCCCAAGCCGATCCCGCTGGAGGAGGTCGAACCCATCGAGAGCATCATGCGCCGGTTCAAGTCCGGGGCGATGAGCTACGGCTCCATCAGCAAGGAGGCGCACGAAACCCTGGCCATCGCCATGAACCGGATCGGTGGCAAGAGCAACACCGGCGAGGGCGGCGAGGACCCCGAACGCTACAAGCCGCTCCCCAACGGCGACTCCAAGAACAGCGCCATCAAGCAGGTCGCCTCAGGCCGGTTCGGCGTGACCAGCCTTTACCTGGTCAATGCCCAGGAAATCCAGATCAAGATGGCCCAGGGCGCCAAGCCCGGCGAGGGCGGCCAATTGCCCGGTCACAAGGTGTACCCGTGGATCGCCAAGACCCGGCACTCGACGCCCGGGGTGGGCCTGATCTCGCCACCCCCGCACCATGACATCTACTCGATCGAGGACCTGGCGCAGCTCATCCACGACCTGAAGAATGCCAACCACGAGGCCCGGATCAGTGTCAAGCTGGTGGCCGAGGTGGGCGTGGGCACCATCGCGGCCGGCGTGGCCAAGGCCCATGCCGACGTGGTGTTGATCAGTGGACACGACGGCGGCACCGGCGCCTCCCCGCTGACCTCGATCAAACACGCCGGCATCCCGTGGGAACTGGGGTTGGCAGAGACGCATCAAACGCTTCTGCTCAACAACCTGCGCGGCCGGATCGCAGTGGAGGTGGACGGCCAGCTCAAGACCGGGCGCGACGTCGTGATTGCCGCGTTGCTCGGGGCCGAGGAGTTCGGCTTCGCCACCACGGCCCTCGTGTCCATGGGCTGCATCATGATGCGGGTCTGTCACAAAAACACCTGTCCGGTCGGAGTGGCTACGCAGGACCCGCGTCTGCGCGAGCATTTCATGGGCAAGCCGGAGCACGTGGTGAACTTCATGCGCTTCATCGCCATGGAGGTCCGCGAGCTCATGGCCAAGCTCGGATTCCGCACCCTCAACAACATGATCGGGCGGACCGACAAGCTGGACGTCAACCGCGCCATCGAACACTGGAAGGCCCGCGGGCTGGATTTCTCCAGCATCTTCCACCAGCCGGAGGTCTCGCCCTTCGTGAAACGGTTCTGCCAGGAACTGCAGGATCACGGCCTGGACCAGACCATGGATCGGCAGCTGCTGCTGCGGCTGTGCGCACCGGCGCTCGAACGGGGCGAACCCGTGCGGGCGGTGCTGCCCATCCGCAACTGTCACCGCGTGGTGGGCACCATGCTGGGAAGCGAGGTCACGCGCCGCTACGGTGAGGCCGGCCTGCCCGAGGACACCATCCGCATTCACTTCAAGGGTTCGGCCGGACAAAGCTTTGGCGCCTTCATGCCGCGCGGCATCACGTTCGATCTCGAAGGCGACGCCAACGACTACTTCGGCAAGGGCCTTTCCGGGGCCAAACTCATCGCCCGGCCGCCCCGTGGCTCCACCTTTGCGCCCGAGGAGAACATCATCATCGGGAACGTCGCGCTCTACGGCGCCACCAGCGGCGAGGCTTACGTGTGCGGCGTGGCCGGGGAACGGTTCTGCGTCCGCAATTCCGGTGCCTACGCCGTCGTGGAGGGTGTGGGCGACCACGGTTGCGAATACATGACCGGCGGACGGGTGGTCGTGCTGGGGCGGACCGGCAAGAACTTCGCCGCCGGCATGTCCGGCGGGATTGCCTACGTGCTGGACCTGGACGGTGACTTCCCGCGCCGGTGCAACCAGGACATGGTCATGCTCTGCCGGTTGGAGGACGAGGAGGAGATCGCCGAGGTCCGCCGCATGATCGAGCGGCACGAGGAATACACCGGCAGCCGCCGGGCCGCCACGATCCTCGTGTCGTGGAAGGATTACGTGCCCCGGTTTGTGAAGGTTCTGCCCAAGGACTATGCCCGCGTCCTGGCGGCCATGCGCAAGGTGCGCGAGGCCGGCCTCAGCGGCGAGGAAGCCATCATGGCGGCCTTCATCGAAAACACCAAGGACGCCGCCCGCATCGGCGGAGGTTGATGCGCCCGGTGCATTTCTTCTGAGACGACATCCATGGGAAAACCGACAGGATTCCTCGAGTACGCCCGTGAACTGCCGCCGGAACTGCCGCCGCTGCAGCGGATCCGGAACTGGGACGAGTTCCATCTGCCGATGGACGAGGCCGCGTTGCGGACCCAGGGCGCCCGCTGCATGGACTGCGGCACGCCCTACTGTCACACCGGCATGATTCTCGGCGGGGCCGCCTCGGGCTGTCCCATCAACAACCTCATTCCCGAGTGGAACGACCTGGTCTACCGCGGGCTCTGGCGCGAAGCCTTGGAACGCCTGCACAAGACCAACAACTTCCCCGAGTTCACCGGCCGGGTCTGTCCCGCCCCGTGTGAAGGGGCCTGCAACCTGGGTCTCATCCGCCCGCCGGTGGCCATCAAGGCCATCGAATGCGCCATTGCCGATCGCGGCTGGGAATCGGGCTGGATCACGCCTCACCCGCCGAAAAGGCGGACCGGCAAAAAGGTGGCCGTGGTGGGCAGCGGTCCGGCCGGACTGGCCTGTGCCGACCAGCTCAACCGGGCCGGTCACTCCGTCACGGTTTACGAACGGGCCGATCGGGTCGGCGGCCTGCTCATGTACGGCATCCCCAACATGAAACTGGACAAGCGGGTGGTCCAGCGCCGGGTGGACCTCATGGCCCGGGAAGGCGTCCAATTCGTGACCAACTGTGAGGTGGGGCGCGACCTGCCCGCCGGCAAACTCCTGGAGGAGTATGACGCCGTGGTCCTCTGCTGCGGCGCCACCAAACCGCGCGACCTGCCCGTGGAGGGTCGAAACCTCAAGGGCGTCCACTTCGCCATGGAGTTTCTCACCGCCAACACCAAACGTCTGTTGGGCGGGGGCACCAACCACGATTTCATTGACGCCAAGGACCGTGACGTGATCGTCGTGGGCGGCGGCGACACCGGCACCGACTGCGTGGCAACCGCCATCCGGCAGGGCTGCCGCAGCGTGCTCCAGCTCGAAATCCTGCCCAAGCCACCCGAGACCCGCGCGCCGAACAACCCCTGGCCGGAATGGCCCAAGATCTTCCGGGTGGACTACGGCCAGGAAGAGGCCGCTGCCCTCCAGGGCGAAGACCCCCGCCGGTACCGCACCACCGTGGTTCGTTTCCTGGGCGATGAATCGGGCCATGTCAAAGGCGTGCGGACGGTGATGGTGGACTGGCAAAAGGATGCCCAGGGCCGGTTCACCCCGGTGCCGGTGCCGGGGACCGAACAGACCCTGCCGGCACAACTGGTCCTGCTGGCCACGGGCTTCCTCGGTCCGGAGGACACCATCCTCGACCAACTCGAGCTCGAACGCGACCCGCGCGGCAACGTCAAGGCCGAGTACGGTCGCTTCCAAACCAGCGTGCCCCGCGTGTTCGCCGCGGGCGACATGCGGCGCGGACAGAGTCTGGTGGTCTGGGCCATCAACGAGGGTCGCGCCTGTGCCCGGGAGGTGGACCGCTTCCTCATGGGCCAAACCGCGTTGCCGTGAGCCGCCCGATGAAAGCCGTCCTGGCCCTCGAAGACGGAACCGTCTACCACGGCACCGGGTTCGGTGCCCGCGCATCCGCGTGCGGGGAGGTCTGCTTCAACACCGCCCTCACCGGTTACCAGGAGATCCTCACGGATCCCTCCTACAAGGGGCAGATCGTCACCATGACCTACCCGCACATCGGAAACTACGGCGTCAACGATGAGGACGTGGAATCATGGCGGCCGCACGTGGCGGGTTTTGTGGTGCGGGAACTTTCGCCCGTGGTCTCGAACTGGCGCGCACGGCGGTCGGTTTCCGAATACCTGGAGTCCTACGGCATCCCCGGGATCCAGGGCGTGGACACGCGCGCCCTCACGAAAAAGCTGCGCGTCCGTGGCGCCTTGAACGGTTTCCTCTCCACGGAAGATGTTTCCGACGAGGAAGCGGTGGAACGGGCGCGGTCCTGGCACGGGCTGATCGGTGTGGATTACGTGCGGGAGGTCACGCATCCGGAGCCGTTCCGGTGGGACGAGGACGGCCGTCTGAGCGTGCCGTTCCACTTGGAGAATTGTAACCCGCGGGTGGCACCGCCCCGGTTGCCGCCGGCGGACATTCCCATCGTGGCCTACGACTTCGGGGTGAAGTACAACATCCTGCGGCAGCTCCGGCAGCACGGCTTCGCCGTCCAGGTCGTGCCCGCGCATACACCGGCCGAGGAGGTCCTGCATTACAAGCCCGCAGGGGTGTTTCTTTCCAACGGGCCGGGCGATCCGGCAGCCCTGGACTATGCCGTTCGTGCGGTGGCCGACCTGATCCGCACCGGGATCCCCATCTTCGGCATCTGCCTGGGACACCAGATCCTGGGCCAGGCGTTCGGAGGCAAAACCTTCAAACTGAAGTTCGGTCACCACGGCGCCAACCAGCCGGTCAAGGACCTCGAAAGCGGCCGGGTCGAAATCACCTCGCAGAACCACGGATTCGCGGTGGACCCGGACACACTCCCTTCGGATGTGGTCGTGGACCGGATCAACCTCAACGACAAGACCGTCGAGGGGATGCGACACCGTAGCAAGCCCATCTTTTCCGTTCAGTACCATCCCGAGGCGGCTCCGGGCCCGCACGACGCAGCACCGTTGTTCGCCCGTTTCCGAGAGATGATCGAGCGCCGTTGACGGTGCGGCGACCACTCCTTTACGGCCTGCGGGTGAGACCTGCAGCACCGGAACGGTTCCCCACCCGATCAGACAGGCCGGCAGAAGCAAGACGAGATCCGCGCCACCGGCAGGGGCGGGCTTACTTCGGTTGCGGGATGAAAATCTTCTGGCCCACCTGGAGTCGGTTGGGGTTCAGGCCCGGGTTGGCCTTCAGGACATCCGACAATGTGACATTGATCCCCGCCTCGCGGTAGGCTTGGATGATGGCGTACAAAGTATCCCCGGGTTTCACCGCGTATTCGTATCCCAGCTCGGCCGTCGTGTCGGAATCGGACCGACGGCGTTCCGTGCGCTCTTCTGCGGACGGGCGTGAGCTCCGACCGCCGCCACCGGAGGCCAGCAGTTTCGCCAACTGCTGCAGTTCCTGCGCGATTTTCTCGTAGTCCTCGCGCCGTTTCCTGTCTACTTCCTGGATCGCCTCGCCCAGCCGGCGCACCTCGGCCCGGGTGGCCCACTCGCCCGTGCCCGACCGGACCTCGTCTCGCAGCTCGCTCAATTCGCGCACCAGCCCGGCCATCCGTTTCTGGATCTCCGCCTGTGCGGCCAGGAGATCCCGGATCTGGCCCTCGATGCGGGTCAGTCGGTCCTCCACCGCAGGGTCCTGGGCTCGCAGGGAAACGGCTCCGCACAACCCCGCCAGTATCACCGCCCATGTCCACGCCTTCATGCGCCGGACGATAGGACCCGCCTGTTCGGCGCGCAAGCCGACACCGCCCGGCCGGACACAACACTCGGGCGACCTTGCCCTCCTGCGATGCAGCGGGGTTACCTCTCGTCTGCCGCACCCGTCTCGTGCCCGGGCAATGTTGCCTCCTCTGCACGCATCTTCCGGCACCACGGCTTCCTCTTCAACCGCGACACCACCGAGCCCCGAACGCCGGCGCCCTCCGGGATCTGTGGTTCATCCGGGTGGGGACACTGGCAGGGTTGCGGCATGGCACCCCCGCCTGGTCGAATCGGGCGCAACGTTTCCGAGGCTGTCCGCTTTCGCTGTTTCCCGCCGGATGGGGATGCGTGGTTGCGGCCGGCCGGTGCGCTACTTGAAGATGGCCTCGAGAAGGAACTTCTGAGGCAGCCGCCGGGTTGACCCGGGTGCCGCCGCCGGGCGGTCGGCTGGTGGTCAGGGTTCTGACGCGTCCTGAATAGCCCGGGAGCGTCCGGCGTCAGAAACTTCTGAAGTGGCCGGTCGGTTTGGCCTTTCGTCTGGTGGGGGCTTGGGCTACTGTGAAGCAAATCTGAAAGAGGAAGAATCGCGTTATGGTGAACGTTGAACGAATGGCAAAGGGATGGAGCGGACTGTTGGGTGCGGCCCTTGTCTGGGGTGCGGTTGCCGGGACGGTTTGTGCCCAGGAAAAGGTGCCGCTGGAACTGAAACTGCCGGCCCCCACGCTCAAGGGGACGCCGGAAGACCTGCCCAGCGGCCCCAACATCGAGCCGTTGTCCGACAAACCGCGGCCGCCCTTTTACGTGCCCAGGGGCGTGACCAATGTGGCCCTCGGGAAACCCGTCACCGCCAGCGTGCAACCGTTCACGGGCGAGCTGAGCCAGATCACCGACGGCAAGAAGGAGGCTTTCGATTACGACGCGGTGGAGTTCCGCCGGGGCACCCAGTGGGTGCAGGTGGACCTGGGTCAACCTTACAAGATCTACGCCATCGCGATGTGGCACGATCACCGCTACCTGCAGATTTTCCGCGACGTGATCGTGCAGGTCTCGAATGATCCGGAGTTCAAAGAGGGCGTCATCACCCTGTTCAACAACGACACCGACAACAGTTCCGGCCTGGGCGTAGGTACGGATCGTGAGTATTTTGAAACACACTACGGCAAGATCGTGGATGGCAAGGGTGTCACCGCCCGCTATGTGCGTTGTTACACCCGCGGGAGCAGTCAGAGCGCTCTGAACTGCTGGCAGGAGATCGAGGTTTATGCCCTTCCGGCCTCATGACTCGGGCGGGGGCATGGGCCTTCCTGTTGATTGTCCTCCTGGGGCTGGGGGTCCGCTGCGTGCGGCTGGACCTCCGCCCCATGCACAATGACGAGGCGGTCAACGCCATCCGTCAGGCCGCCGCCTGGCAAAGCGAACCTTACCGATACGATCCGGCCGAACACCACGGTCCCACGCTTTATTACCTCTCGCTGATTCCCATCCGCCTGCGCGGTGTCGCCAGCTTCGCCGAGCTGGATGAGGCCACGTTGCGGCTCACCCCGGCCCTGGCCGGTGCGGCGCTGGTGCTGCTCCTGTGGCCCCTGCGCCAGGCCATGGGTCTGCCGGCCATTCTGGTGGCGGCGCTCTTCACCGCCCTGTCACCGGCGCTGGTCTTTTACAGTCGCAACTTCATTCATGAGATGTTGCTGGCCCTTTCCACCTTGGTGCTGGGTTGGTCGGCCTGGGCGTACATCCGTTCGCGACAGATGGGTTGGGCAGTGATGGGCGGGGCGGCCCTCGGGTTCATGCACGCCACCAAGGAAACCTTTCTGTTGCCCGCTGCGGCCATGGGTTTGGCGATTTTGGGGGTGGCGCGCTGGGAGTGGGGAAGCGGTTGGCAGACGCGATTGAGGAGGGCTGTCCCAACCGCACACCTCGTGGTGGCGCTCCTGGCGGCGCTGGCGGTTTCGGTGACGTTCTATACCAGTTTTTTCACGCATCCCAGGGGTCCTTTGGACTCGGTGCTGTCCTATCTGCCGTGGCTGCGCCGGGCCGCGGGTGACTCCCCGCACATTCATCCGTGGTATTTCTACCTGGAACGGCTCCTGTGGTTCCACCGGCCCCGCGGTTGGGTGTGGAGCGAGGGGATCATTTTCATCCTGGCGTTTCCCGCGGTGCTGGCGGCCTGGCGGGGACACGGCCCGGGCGAGATCCACCGTGGATGGTTGCGGTGCCTCGTGCTTTATACGGGGTTGTTGACGGTTTTTTATTCCGTCATCCCCTACAAGACGCCCTGGTGCGCCGTCGGTTTCTGGCACGGTTTCGTCCTTTTGGCGGGCGCGGGTGTGGTGGTGACCTGGCGTTGGCTCTCGCATCCGGGCGCGCGGGTGCTGTTTGTTGCGTGGGGCGCGATCGGCGCGCTGCATCTGGCCTGGCAGTGTGTGCAGGCGAACTTCATCCGCCACTCGGACTGGCGCAACCCCTATGTCTACGCGCAAACCGTGCCGGACCTGTTGGGCCTGGTGAACCGGGTGAAGGAGCTGGCGGCGGTGCACCCGGACGGACCGCGCATGCTCATCCAAGTGGCGGTGCCCCGGCACGAGTACTGGCCGCTGCCGTGGTACTGGCGCGCCTTCGAACGGGTGGGTTGGTACGACCGTTTCCCGGATGAGCCGGTCGCGCCGGTCATCGTGGCGGCGGCGGAATGGAATGTGCGCTGGGACGAACGCTCCGACAGGCGCTGGCTCATGGCCGGCATGTACGAGATCCGGCCCAAGGTGTTTCTGGAGCTGTACGTGGAATTGGAGCTCTGGAAACACTGGCTCGAAACGCGCCCCGCGGCGGAGGAAGAGGCGGGTTCGCCGGTGCCCTGAACCTCATCGGGTGCGGCATGGGACCTCCCTGATGACGGACAGGTTGCACCCGGCCCCGGACCGCGGGACCGATTGCGGTTTCTCGGACGGGTCGTACCCCGGCCTCAGCGCGTCGTCGCCGCGTTTTCCGGCAGGATGCCCAACTCGCGCAGGAACGGTTCGCGCCGCACCGGGCGGCCGAGGAATTTTTCCACGGATTCGTTCACGTCTCTTGAATCACCGGGCTCGTAAATCTCGCGGCGCAGCCGGCGCCCGGCCGAGACATCGAGGTAACCTTCCGGAGCCTGTTCGAACACGGTGGCCATGTCGGCGGCGATGACGTCCGCCCATGCATAGCCGTAGTAGCCGGCGTCATAGCCGGTGAAGTGCCCGAAGTAGGTGATGAACGTGGTGTCTTCGGGCATGGGATAGAAGACCTCGCCCAGGATCCGGTTTGCCAGCGGAACGGCCTCCGAGGGGTTTTCCCCGGTGATCTGTGTGTGCAGGATCAGATCCATGATCCCGAAAGAGAACTGGCGCCTGTAGAAATGTGCGATGCTGGCTTTTTTGGCGTCCTTGAGTTTTTGCAGGATTTCCGGGGGGATCTTGCGCGAGGCATCGCGGTAGTCGGCGGCGAAACTGTCCAGCACGGTCTTGTCCCACACCCAGTTTTCCAGCATTTGGGAGGGGGCTTCCACGAAGTCGCGCGGCACGCTGGTGCCGGCGAAGCGGCTGTATTTGGCCCGGGTGAGGATCGAATGCATGGCGTGGCCGAATTCGTGGAAGAGGGTTTCCACTTCTGAATGGGAGAGGAGGGAGGGCCGGTCGGGTTGGGGCGGGGGAAAGTTGCAGACCAGGGCGACGGTGGGCCGTTGATAGCGGCCGTCCGGCAGGAGTTTGCCCTCGATGAGACCGAACTGGGCGAAGTGATTGAACTTGCCCTCACGCGGGAACATGTCCAGGTAGAAGAGCCCCAGAGGTTCGCCTGTGACCGCGTCGCTGACGGCGTAGAGCTGGATCTCCGGCACCCAGCGCCAGGGCGGTTCGATGGGGTCGAACCGCAGTTCGAAGATGCGCTGGTAAATCCGGAACATTCCATCGAGCACCTGCTGGTAGGGGAAATAGACCCGCAACTGTTCGGCGTCCACCTGGTAACGTTCTTTCTTGAGCTGGTTGGCGTAGTAACGCCAGTCCCAGATGTGGAGGCGGGCGTTGGGGTCGCCCGTGTCGCGCGCCTTCATGGCCTGGAAGATGGCCTTTTCCTCGTCGAACTTGGGTTGCAGGGCGGCGGCGGTTTCCCGGAGGAAACTCAGGGCGCGAGCGGCGGTTTTGGCCATCTTGGGTTCGATCTGGTAATCGGCCCAGTGGGCGTAACCGAGGGCCTTGGCGATCCGGTCGCGCAGCGCCAGGATGCGTCCCACCAGTTCGGCGTTTTCCTCGCGGGCCAGCCGGTAGCGTTCGGTTTCCACCCGGCGCCGGACCTCTTCCCGCCGGGCATTTTCCATGATCATCAGGTATTGCCAGGTCACGTTGACGTGGATGGTGTACTCGTCGGGGCCGGTGTGGATGTCGGGGAGGTTGAGGAAGTTTTCGGGGACTCCCTCGAGTTCACTGCGGGTGAAGCGGAGGGCCTTTTGGGCGCGGGTGATATGGGTGTCGAAGTCGGTGCTGAGACGGGCCAGTTCCTTGCGCCATTGCTCGACCTGATCACGCTGTTGGCGGGGCAGGTGGAGTCCGGCCCGGCGATAGTCGCGCAGGGTTTCTTCGAGGAGCTTGGCGTCCTCGCCGAAAAGCCGGGGTTGGGTGTCGGCGTAGGCCCGGATAACCTGGTAGACGTCCTCCCGATACTCGATGCCGACGCTCCATTCCTGCAGGGTCTTGAGGCCCTCGGTGGCCGCCTCACGAAGCGAGGCGTCGGGGCTGGTTTCCTTGATGAAGGCCAGCCGGTTGGCTGCCGTGCCCACCATGTGGCCGAGGTCGTCCAGCGCGCGAACGGTGTCGTCGAAGGTCAACCGGGTCCGATCCAGAGCGGCGATTTCGTCGAGGGCGGCGTTTCCCGTCCGGATGGTCCGATCCACCAGTTGGCGGATGGCCTCCGGCGAGGTTTCGAACTCCGGCACGGCGATGACCGAGCCGAAGCGTTCCGCCCGGGCCTGCGCCTCTTTGAGGGAGCGGATGGGCTTTTGAAACGTTTCCTTGTGTGAAGCAGCGGTGCAGCCGGTCATGATGAGAGCCAGTGCCCAAGGGGCCCACGTTTTGGCAACCATGGCCCCGCATCGTAGAAGGCGGGACCGGATCCGGCAAGCACGGCGACTGCCGTTCGGGCCCGGGCCCTGCGGGCGGGTGGAGTGTGAGGAGGAGTCAAGTCGGCCGTCATTCGGTGTCCGGGACCACCAGGTGTTCCATGATGTACTCGCGGCGTTGGGGGGTGTTGCGGCCCAGGTAAAAGTCCAGGATGGCCGCCGCCTCGGGACGGGGTGCGTATTCCACGCGGCTCAACCGCATCTCCGGTCCGATGAACCGGGCAAACTCTCGCGGGCTGATCTCGCCCAGTCCCTTGAACCGGGTGATTTCCGGTTTGCCGCCCAGTTCGCGGACGGCGGTGTCGCGCTCGGCCTCGCTGTAACAGTAGAGGGTGCGTTCCTTGTTGCGCACGCGGAACAGCGGCGTTTCCAGCACGTAGAGGTGGCCGTCATGGATCAGGGCATCAAAGAAGCGGAAGAAGTACGCGATCATCAGGTTCCGGATGTGGAGGCCGTCCACATCGGCGTCGGTGGCCAGGATGACCTTTTCGTAACGCAGGCCGTCCACGCCGTCCTCGATGTTGAGGGCTTGCATGAGATTGTAGAGCTCGTCGTTCTTGTACATCACCTCGCGTTTGAGCTCCCAGACGTTGAGGGGCTTGCCCTTGAGGACGAAGACGGCCTGGGTTTCGACGTCGCGGCAGGAGGTGATGGAGCCTGCGGCGGACTGGCCCTCGCAAAGGAAGATCATGGTGCCGGCGCCCCTGCCGGTGCGTTTGTCGTAGTGCCGCCGGCAATCTTTCAACTGGGGGATGCGCAGGCTGATGGCGCGCGCCCGTTCACGCGCCAGTTTTTTGACCGCCTGCAGTTCCCTGCGCAACTGCTGGGTGTCCCGAACCTTGGCCAGAATGGCCTCGGCGATGGTGCGGTTGCGCTGGAAGAAGTGCAGGAGTTCTTCGCGGACCTTGTTGACCAGTTCGGCCCGGATCTCGGTGTTGCCGAGCTTGTTCTTGGTCTGGGATTCGAAAACGGGGTCCTTCAGTCGCACGGCCACGGCGCCGACGAGGGATTCCCGGACGTCATCGCCCTCGAAGCGTGTGTGGGCGTATTCATTCACGGCTTTTAGGAGGCCCTCACGGAAGGCGCTGAGGTGCGTGCCTCCGTCGCTGGTGTACTGCCCGTTGACGAACGAGTAGACCGTCTCGCCGTAGCGGCCGTTGGTGTGGGTGAAACAGAACTCCAGCGTGCGGGAACTGTAATGCAGGGGCGGGTAGAGCGGTTCGCTTCCGTCGGTGGCCAGCTCTTCCATGACCAGGTCCATCAACCCGTGGCGGGAATGAAAATCCCGCGGCGGTTCACCGTTCCAGCGGAGGACCAGTTTCAGGCCGCTGTTCAGATAGCTGTAGTGCCGCAACCGCCGTTCCACATGTTCCAACCGGAAAGACCAGTCGCGAAAGATCTCGGGGTCCGGCTCGAACTCGACGAAGGTGCCGTCGGCCGCCTGTGGATCCTTTCCCTTGCGTTCCTCGAGAAGACGCCCCTGGCGGAACACGGCCTCGACGAACTGGCCGTTTCGATGGCTGCGGACGAGGAAATGGCGGGAGAGGGCGTTGACGGCCTTGGCGCCGACCCCGTTCAGCCCCACGCTGAACTGGAAGACGTCATCGTTGTACTTGGCCCCGGTGTTGATGGTGGAGACACAATCGACCACCTTGCCCAGCGGGATGCCGCGCCCGTAGTCCCGGACGCGCACGCGGGGACCTTCGATCTCCAGGTCAATCTGGCGACCGTACCCCATGATGAACTCGTCCACCGCGTTGTCGATGACCTCCTTGAGCAGGATGTAACATCCGTCGTCGTAATGGGATCCGTTGCCCAGACGGCCGATGTACATGCCGGTGCGCAGCCGGATGTGCTCCAGCGACGACAACGTTTTGATCTTGCTCTCGTCGTACTGGTGCGCAGGACGTTTGGTCTCTGCCATGGGTAGGAGTGGGTCAGTCCGCCGGTTGGACGGTCCGACCATTCGCGAAGCAACCCTTCCCAGCCCCGCCGGTTGCGCAGGAGGACCTCCCGGCCCGCCGGAAGAAGCGATGCCCCGATTCGCTGCGCCGAGAATCTGGCCGATCGATCAATGGTGGCAGCCGCAACCGCATCCCCCTTCCTTGTGAGTGCCCGGGGGTTCGTGACCGGCTCGTGCCTCGGACGCGGCGGCACCGGCCGGTGCCTCCTCCTGCCGTTCCAACATCCGCCAGATGAGGCTCATGCCCAGCAACACGACGCCGACCGGCAGGGTCACGTACAGTCCCACGACACGTCCCACGGGCACCACCCCGCTCACCACCAGAAGCCCGGCGATCAGCAGAACCACTGCTGTCCAGGTCAGTTTCTTGGCCATATTCCAAACCTTCGAAGTGTGTTGACCGTCTCGCGCCACCACCGGGGCAGCGCGGCCTCATCAGCATAAAGAGATTCGACCCCGGCGCAACCCTCCTTGACCCCGGTCAAAGCGCCGACGGGGAAGAATGCTACGTTCCTCTTGTATGAAAGAGCAGCCCGTTCTTGCGCCTCGGCAGGCCGGGACCCTGGACCTGGCCGAAGAAACCCGGTACGCTCCTAACGGCATTGTCAGCCGGACGCTTCTTGCTCTGCCCCAACTGCGGGTGGTGTTGTTCGCCTTCGATGCCGGTCAGGAACTGACCGAACACACGACCACCCGGCACGCCTGGGTGCAGGTGCTGGACGGGAGTTGCGAGTTCGATTTGGCAGGCCGTACACACCGGCTGGGGGCCGGCCAGGTCGTCTACATGCCGCCCGGCGTCCCACATGCGGTGAGAGCGGTCGAGCGATTCTCCATGCTGTTGATCCTGACGCCTCCGTCTGCGGCTCAACCGGGCAGCCCGGCCGACGGCAGCGGATCGAGTGCCGCGGCGGAAGACAAATGTTGAGAGCGGCCTGGTGCTTGCACACGCCGGCCGCCGGCCCGGGGCGTCCGATCTTCCTGCATGGGCGAGCCCCGGGCTGAGTTCCCGGCCGACTTTCTCTACCGAGACCGGTCCCCATTCGATCCCGGACGGGCAGCCCCGACGGGGCGGCCTTCCAGACCGCGCGCATTTTTTTCTCAAGTCCCCGGTCGTTTCTGCCGATGCCCGGTGCGAATGCAGGTCAGGTCCCGACCGTGCCCCTTGAGGTTGGATCCGCACGATCTGTGACGGCGTTGGGCCGGCACTGCTCCGCGTGGGGATTGAAATGGGGCTGTGTCCTGCCAGGACGGGGAAGGGGCTTTTCCTTCGGGGGAGGTTCTCCCGGGGCGGGCAGGCTTCGGTTGAGATGCGCACCGCGCGGCAGGCGGCCGCGGCGAGGGTGGTCGCCGATCGGGGAAGGATGAGCCGCGCGGTTTGCCGGTGCGTGGTCCGGGTCGAAGGCCGGGCCTTGGGCCCCGTTCGGCGGCGGACCGGGGAACGGGTTCCGCTGCCCGGCGCAACCGCGGTGGCTGAAGGATTTGTGGCATGCGGTGGATGTGGTGGGTGCGTGGTTCCTGAAAGCCCATGCGGACGAATGCCATGAACATGCGGACCAAGATTGCCGGATTGGGAAGCGCCCTGGTGGCGGGAACCGGACTGGCGCTGGCGGTTTTGGTGGTCGTGCAGCGTGCCTCGCTGGCGCGCGAGTTGAAACCGCTCCTGCGACAGCAGGCCGAGGCCGCCGCCGCCGCGTTTCTGCAGAGCGTGCAGGAACAGTGCGAGAACGCACAGCGACAGGTGCAGGACCGCCTGATGCACAGTCTCAAGGTTGCCGAGGACGCGCTTCAAAAGGCGGGTGGGTTCCGGTTGGACGGGGAGACGGTTGCCTGGCAGGCTGTCAATCAATTCACCAAGGAGACCCGGAGTGTGGTGCTGCCCAAGGCATACGTGGGGGCGACGTGGCTGTCTCCGACCCTGGGTATCGATCAGCACGCGCCTGTGGTGGACGACGTGAAATACTACACGCGCGACGCAGCCACCGTCTTCCAGCGGATGAACGAGGAAGGGGACCTGCTGCGGGTCACGACCAGCGTGTTGCACACCGACGGGCGCCGTGCCATCGGGACCTACATCCCGCATCGGAATCCGGATGGGTCGCCCAACGCGGTCGTTTCGGCCATCCTCAAGGGTGAGGACTACCGCGGCCGCGCGTTTGTGGTCAACCAGTGGTACGACACCCTGTACCGGCCTCTTTGGGACGAATCGCACCGCCGGATCGTGGGCGTGCTGTTCGTGGGGACCACGATCGAGACCGTCAAAGAGCAGATCCAGCAGAGCCTGCGTCGGATTCGCTACGGGAAATCGGGCCGTGTTTTCATCCTGGGCGCCTCGGGCGATCAGAAAGGGAAATACGTGTTGTCGCCAGACGGTACCCGGGACGGGGCAAGCGTCTGGGACGTGCGGGATGCCGAGGGACACCATCCTTTCCGGGAGCTGATTGAGCGCGCCACCGATGGCGCGGCGGGTGAGAGGGTGTTTGCCGAGTTCCAAGCAACGGGCGACTCTTCGGATGCCGGAGAGGCGATCTTCGTGGCGGCGACGTATTTTGCCCCATACGAGTGGGTGATAGGTTTGCAGGTGCCCCGTGCCGAGCTGGAGGCGGCTTCGCAGGCGGCCACGGGTGCTTTGGGCACGATGCTGGGCCGCGTGCTGGCCGGGACGGTGGTGCTCATCGGGCTGGGCATGGGGGTCAGTCTCTGGTTGGCCAGAGGTTTGGCCCGTCCGGTGGGCCGGGTGGCCGCCGAGCTGGCCGAGACCGGGCGCACGCTCAACAGCAGTGCGCGGCACCTGGCCCAGACGAGTCAGGCCCTGGCACAGGGAACGACCACTCAGGCGGCGTCGCTGGAGGAGACCTCCGCTTCCCTGGAGGAAATGACGGCGATGACCCAGCGAAACGCTGCTCATGCCCAGCAGGCCCGCGAACTGGCGGGGCGGACGCGCACCACGGCCGAGGGCTGCATGGAAGAGATGCGCCAGATGCAGGTTGCGATGGCTGAAATAGACGAATCGAGTCAACAGGTCGCCCGGATCTTGAAGACCATTGACGAGATCGCCTTCCAGACCAACCTGCTGGCGCTCAACGCGGCGGTGGAGGCCGCGCGCGCCGGTGAGGCAGGGATGGGGTTCGCCGTCGTGGCCGACGAAGTCCGCGCCCTTGCCCAACGGGCGGCTGCCGCGGCCCGCGAGACCTCCGAGCGCATCGAGACCTCCATGGAACGGAGCCGCCGGGGCGTGGCGGTGAGTCGAAAAGTGGCGCAAAGTCTTGAGGAAGTCGTTTCCTGCGCGCGGCAGGTGGATGAGTTGGTGGCTGAAATCGCGGCTGCTTCGCAGGAACAGAGCCGTGGGATCGGCCAGATCTCCAGTGCCGTGGGGCAGATGGACAAGATCACCCAGTCCAACGCGGCGGCGGCGGAAGAAAACGCAGCCACCGCGCAGGAACTGAGTGCCCAGGCCGAACTGCTCCGCCGGGCCGTGGCGGATCTTGAAGCCATGATTGGGATGAAGACGGCGACCGAAGCTTCCGAACCTCATCCCGCAGGGTCCGCCGGGAACGGAGTGGTGCAGACGCAGCATGCCGGGTCCGCTCATGATGGCGGGTCACGGGCCTCCTTCCCGCACGGCAACGGGAACCATCCGGGCCGGTTGGGCGGCCGTGCAGGCTCGAGTGCCCCGGATGTGCCGGGGACGCCCGTCCGGGCCTGAGGAGCGGCGAGGTGGCCGGGTCCGCCCCACGGTTGAGGGATACTGGACCCGGACCTGGTCAGGCGGGGGATGCTGTTCGCTCCGGCTGAAGGCAGACCTGCCGTCGGCAACAGACCTACCGGCCCGCACTTGTGGCGCGGGCTTTCTCGTATTCGGCCAGCGCTTCCGGCATCCATTCTTCCAACTGGCGGATGCGGGTCTCGTCCAGCGGATGCGTTCGCAGCCAGACGGGGATGCGCATCCCACCTTGTTCCCGGTTGTAGGCGGCGAATCGCTGCCAGAACCGCACGGCCTCGCGTGGATCGTAGCCCGCCCGGGCCATGTAAAGCAGGCCCATGTGGTCGGCTTCCGATTCCTGGAGGCGGCTGTAGGGGAGGATGGCCCCGACCTCCGTGCCGATGCCGTAGGCCAGCACGGCCAGTTGCTGGGCGCGGGGGTCGGAGTCCGAAATACTGGCCACCAGGATTCTGCCGCCGAGTTGGCGGAGCCATTCATGGCTGAGGCGCTCGGCGCCGTGCCGGGCCACCGCATGGGCGACCTCGTGGCCCAGGACGGCTGCCAGGCCGGCCTCGTTTTGCGTGATGGGGAGGATGCCGGTGTACACGCCGACCTTGCCTCCGGGCAGACAGAAGGCGTTGGCCTCGGGACTTTCGAACAGAACGAATTCCCACTGGGCATCCGGCAGCGGGGCCACCGCGGCAATGGCTCGTCCCACCTTTTCAACCATCGCCCGGGCGGCGGCGTCCTTGCTGATGGGCAGCTCCTGTTTCAGTTTTTCGAAGCTGCGGAGGCCGAGCTGGACCTCTTCAGCGGGAGGGATGAGCCTCAGTTGGGTCCGGCCCGTTTCGGGTACCGTGGCGCAACCGAGCAGCACGCCCATGACGGCCACCGACGCCAGCGTCGTCGCTACGCAAGTCCTGTTTGGTTTCATGGTTGCAGCCTGGGTTTGCCAGATTCCCGGTCCAGCATGCGGTGCGGTCCGGGAAAAGCAACCGTGAAACTTTCCCGATGCGGCTCGTGACCGGGCGCGCCTCGGAGGTGGTCGGGCTCCGGGTCTCCGGCGCACCGTGCGTGTGTCACGGGTGAACGGGTTTTTGCGGGCGGCCCTCTGGCTGCAAGGCGCGGGCGGGTCGTTCGAAGGAGGGTCTTTCGCCGTTTCCTTTTCAGGTCCGGGCCGCTAAGTTGGGTCCCATGGAGCTCCGATTCTGGAAAATGAACGGTGCGGGCAATGATTTCATCCTGTTCGACAACCGCAAAGGGTCGGTGAAACTGGAACCGGCCCTTGTCCGGCGGTTGTGCGATCGGCACCGCGGCGTGGGTGCCGATGGCGTGATTGCCCTTCGGGAGAGCGAGGGTGGGCGGGCCGACTGGGCTTGGGAATTCTACAACAGCGACGGCAGCAGCGGGGAGATGTGCGGCAACGGTGCGCGTTGTTTTGCACGGTACGTGCAGCGGGTGACGGGTTGGGACCGGCCCGTGTTACGTTTCGAGACCCTGGCGGGTGTGGTGGAGGCACGTTACGAGGGCGAGCAGGTGACCGTTCGGCTCACTCCGCCCACGGATCTGCGGCTGCATCTCTCCCTGGCGCTCAGCACCGGTCCGGTGGAACTGCACGCCATCAATACCGGCGTGCCGCACGCGGTGTTGTTTGTTTCCGATGCCGATCGGGCGGCGGTCGGACGGTTGGGTCCCGAGATCCGGTGGCACTCCGCGTTCGCCCCCCGGGGCACCAATGTGAATTTCGTCCAGGTTATCGAACCGGGCCGGATCCGCGTGCGCACGTATGAACGGGGTGTGGAGGGTGAGACCCTGGCCTGTGGCACGGGGGTCACCGCGTCGGCGTTGATCGCGGCGTTGTTGCATCAGTTTTCCTCCCCGGTGGAAGTGCGTGTGCAGGGCGGCGACAGCCTGCGGGTTTCTTTCCACCGCCAGGGGGATCGGTTCGAAGAGGTGCACCTGACCGGCCCGGCGGAATTCGTTTTCGAGGGCAGCTTGGTGATTTGAGAGAAACCTGCAGAGTGGGTTGCATGTGAGGAGGTCATGAAACCAATGGGAATTCGGTTGCGCCGGCGTGGAGGTTGGTGGACCTGGGTTGCCTGCGCGTGGATGCTGGGCGTGGCCACCCTCGGTGCCGAACCACTGAAGTTTCGCGTGGCCACCTACAACGTGGCCAACTACATCCTGCAGGAAGGAACGGGGCGCCCGGTAAAAACGGAAGAGTCGAGGCAACAGGTGTGCCGGGCGGTGGAATTGCTGCGGCCCGACGTGCTGGCCCTGCAGGAGATGGGCGGTGCGGAGGCCGTGGAAGAGTTGCGCCGCCGCCTGGCCGTGCGGGGGCTGGATTATCCATGGTGGGAGATCGCCTCCGGCTGGGACACCAACATTCAGGTGGCGCTCCTGAGCCGGTTTCCCATCGTGGCGCGACGCTCCCACACCAACGAGTCCTACCTGCTGAACGGAAGGCGACTGCACGTGAGCCGGGGGATCCTGGAAGTGGATCTCCAGGTGGTCGAGTCCTACCGCTTCACGATGTTTGTCGTGCATTTGAAATCGCGGCGGCCCGTGGGTGTGGCGGATCAGGCGGACATGCGACTCGAAGAAGCGCGCATCGTGCGTGCCAAGATCGAGGAGCGACTGACCCGGCAACCGGGGATCAACCTGCTGATTGCCGGAGACTTCAATGACGTCAAGAACTCCCGGCCGGTGCGAGCCATTCAAGGTTCGGGCCGGTTCCGGCTCACCGACACCCGTCCGGCCGAGCCGAACGGCGATACCGTGGGACCCGTGCGTCCCCGGAGCGATGCACCTCGCATTGTCTGGACGCACTTCTATGAGCCGGAGGATTCCTACTCCCGCGTGGATTACATCATGCTCAGTCCCGGGATGACGCCCGAGTGGTTGCCGGAGGAGACATACGTCCTGGCATATCCCAACTGGGGTCTGGCTTCCGATCATCGGCCGATTGTGGCCACCTTCGTGGCCGAGGATCGTTGAACCGGCGGGAAAGGGTGCCACGGAGGAAAAAGGGGCCCCGCGAGGGAGCCGGTCCGGCGCCGGCAAACCGAAGCGGTGGGGGCCGGACCGTTGCATCGTTTGACACGCGCGGCTGCCGCGTCCGGGGCACGAAGTGAAGGCGCGGACCGGGACCTTCGTTGCAGTTTTGCACAGAGACAGGTTTGTTAGCCTGTGCCCTTTGACTCCGGTGTGATGGGAGTCTTCTTCGAGCCGCCAGGCATCCCGGCAATAGGAAGGGTTTCTCGGTGAGACCGGACCTTCCGTGCGGTTGAGGAAAAAGCATCATTTCCTGCTTGCCAAAATGACACAGAAAGGTCTTCACTGGCTTCATGAATGCGGCACTCGCCAGTTTGTCCAGTGAGCAACTGCGTCGTGCGGTTGCGATTAAAGAACAAATCGAAGCACTTGAGAAAGAGCTGAACGCGATCCTGAGTGGTGCGTCGGCTCCGGCAGCCCCCGCGGCTGGAGCAGCGGCCACCGGGGTGCGCCGCGGTCGTCCGCCACGTGCCGCGGGTGCGGTGGCGAAGGCGGTTTCCACGGCTCCGACAGCTCCGGCGGCTGTGGCACGGCGGAAGCGCCGGACCATCAGCCCTGAGGGCAAGCGGCGCATCATCGAGGCCCAGCGGAAGCGCTGGGCCGAGTGGCGCGCGGCGCGGGCCAAACAGCAGAAAGCCCAGGAGAAGTAAGGGCTGCGTCACTGCGTTTCTTTCCCGGTAGGACGCCGCGGTATGATGCCGTGGCGTCTTGTTGTTTTGGGGGGCTGTTCCGCTTTCGGAGCTGTGCTCTGGCGATCCTGGTAAGGACCCATGAGCGGGCGCCGTCCCGTGCACTGCCGGAGACACCTGGGGTTGGTGAGGCTCCGGCCGGGAGGCGGGAGCCCTGCGGGCCGGGCATGCAGGCATTCCGACGCCACTGCTGCGCCCGGGAAGGCGCCGTTTGTGGGACCCGATGTGATGCGGTGTCCGGCGGGGGGGTGTCAGAAGTTGAAGCGCTTTTCGGGGACGTGGATGATGTCGAACGGTTTGAGGTAGAAAGGATTCGGATCGTTCCCGCGCAGCGCCTCCTGAAGGTTGAGCGTGTAGTGTCGTTGCCGGCCGTTCTCTTTCCGGATCACCACCACTTCCTTGAGTTTGGCGCGGCGAAGGTCGAACCCGCCGGCTTCCATGATGGCCTCCAGCGCGGTCATGGGCCGGTCCATGGGGATCCGGCCCGGCTTGAGGACGGCGCCGGAGACGTAGACACTGGCGGTGGAACTCAGCACGCTGACGGTGAGCTCGTTGATGCTGAGGAGTTTTTCATATCGCTTCATCAGATCGGCTCGCAACTGCTCGGGGGTCATGCCCGCGGCGGGCACCGCGCCGATCAGCGGGAGAGTAACCGTACCGTCGAGCTGGATCTTGGCGATCGTGTTGAGATTGGTGTCCGCCTCGAAGGCCACACGGATGGTGTCGCCCTCGCCGAGGATGGTGCTGGTGTACGGTTCGGCCACTCCTGCCGGACCGGTCAGGGGCGGCGCGGGGGGCGTGGTTTCACACCCTGTGAACAGCCAGGCTCCGGCTGTCAGGAGGAGCCAAAGGAGCGCGGCGCCTGCCGTGGCCGCCCGCATGTGCCGGACAAGCTCGAATTGCTGGGTGGGATTGAACGTTTTCATGGGAGAGACTTGAGTGGGTGGTTGTGGGTTGCGCAAGTGGAGAGGTCAAAACCGATAGTTCGCTTCCAGCCGGACGACCTGGAGGCGGTAATCGAAAAGGTCCGTATCGGAGTCTTTCCAGACAAACCGGTATCCTGCACTGGCAAAGAAATGGCGTGTGAACTGCCAGCGCAGGGCGAGTCCGACACCGTAACGGTCGTAGGTCTCGTCCACGCCGCCGCGGGGTTCGGAGCTGTGTTCGTAGAAAAGGTCGCAGCCGGCGGTACCCTGGGCATGGAAGGCCCACTGGAGGCGGTATTGGGCCGAGAGCGTCTCGATGAAGTCGCTGAAGTAACTGGTGCCCCGGTTGACCCCCTGCTGCACCAGCCGTGCCAGGGTGAGGGACTGGGTGATGTAATCGGTGAGGCGGTTGCGCGCGTCGAGGCTGAGATACCAGGAACTCAGATCGCGATCGCGCGGGTCGAAGGCGTCGGCGTCGAACTCGTAGTAGGTGTAGCCGCCGTGCAGGCTCAGGTCGGTCGCCTCGGTCAACTGCCAAATGACGTATGGTCCGATGCTGAGGTTGCGATTGTCTCCGCGGAGGTCGGAGGAAAACCGGGTCCATGCCCCGCTGATCTCCACTCCGGCCTGGGAGAGTTCGGCCCAGCGGTAACCCAGCCGGACGAATCCCTGTTCGGAGGCGCGGTCGAGGTAGCTGAACTGGTCGCCGTCGGAGACGAAGTTGTAATGGGCATAGCCGAAGCCGATGACGTAGCGGTCGGGCAACCAGAGTGCGCGGAAACCGACGGTGTTTTCGAATCGGGGGAATTCGGCCCTGCCGCTCAGCGCACCCTGGCTCAGGACATCGGTGGAATAGCTGGCCTGTTCGTACAAGGTGATGACCCAGTCACGGATGGGAACGTCATAGAACAGGGCGGTGTCCGGGCTGACGTAAAACCGATCCAGTTCGCTGTGGTCCAGGTACTTCCGATACCCGATCCCCACGCCCACACTCACCACCGAATCCCGTGTGGCCTGCCATGTGGCGCGCGCCGTGGCCTGGGGGGTGTGGATCCAGTCCGATTCCCGGTTGTCCTTCCGGTAAAAGACGTTGTCGTTCCATTCCAAGCCGTAACCGACGGTGAAAGCGTAGGTGACCGGACCGGTGCGCAGTCCCTCCTCCGGAGGGAGGAACCGGCCGGTGCTGCGATCCTCGTAACTGCGATCGAGCTGGATGGCGGTCTGCAACGCGTCCTGCGCCGGCAACGAGAGGCTGCCCGCCCCGAGGACGATGGCCACGCGCCACCGGTTCATGACCGAAGGGCGCGACTGGGCAGGCGTGCGCGGAAAAGGCCGGCCCGCCTTCGAATGGCCGGAGGGGTTGCGGCGACGGACGGATCGGCGTTCTGGGCGTTGTGTGGTGGTCATAGTGCGTGTTCGTCCCGAACTCCAATAACGGAACCCGACCCGGGTTGGCAAGCACCGTCGCCGTTGGCCAGACGAAGGCCACGGTGCGTTCTGCTTTTTCCGGAGATGGCCGGCTTTCGTTTGGTGGTCACCGGCCGTCGGCGGTTCCTCCCGCTGCCGGCAAAAAGGCTTCCAGCCGCATTGAAGATCGGCTGCCGGGCGATCGTCTGGGAGCGGAAAGGGTCTGGTTCGGCCCGGGGCTCGGGTCGGATGCGACTCCGTCATGCGAATCCCAGAAGAAGGGGGCGGGAGCCGGCAATGGTGTTTGCATCAAAGGCCCGGGTTGATCCAGATTTGGCCGTGGTCCTCATGCCGTTCATCAAAGAGGCTCAAGCCAGGCGGCCTTGGAGCCGATACAGAGTGTGGATGTCGGGACGTCCCGCTGGATCCCGCAGGTCTGCGCGCTTTCCCGGTTCGGAGCTTTTCGGCTGGGGACGGACTCGGAGGATTGCGGCCTTGCCCGCCATGGGCGGCCGGCAGGGTGGAGGTTTTCCAACGACGGCCCGTGGGTTTCATGTCAACCATGAATGAGCATCGGCAATCCCGGCGGAACGGAAGGGCATGGCTGGGACTGGTAGCGGTGATTGCGGGCGTGGCGGGGTCGCTCGGCGCTCAAAGCATCAACGGGATCCTGCGGCAGGTCTGGCTCGACATCGGTCCCGGGCTGACCGTGGCCGACTTGACCAATGCCCCGGGGTTTCCCGACAGCCCGACCTTTGAAGAAATCCTGACCAACGCGTTCGAGACGCCCACGGACGTCTACGAACAGTACGGCCAGCGGCTTCAGGCCCTGATCATCCCGCCCGCAAGCGGGAACTACAGGTTCTGGATTGCCAGTGACGACGCCTCGCAACTGTACCTCAGCACCGACGAAAGCCCGGCCAACAAGCGCCTGATCGCGGAGGTGGTGGGATGGACGCCGCCCCGGGACTGGTCGCGCGAGCCGGGCCAGAGATCCGCCCTGATCCCGCTGACAGCGGGGAGGCGGTACTACATCGAGGCGTTGATGAAGGAGGGATGGGGCGGGGACAACCTGGCCGTGCGGTGGCGGTTGCCGGACGGTACGATCGAGGAACCCATTCCAGCCTCCCGTTGCGTGCCATACGGGCTGAACCCGCCGGTTTTCACGCGTCAACCCACCAACGTGACCGTGGTGGAGGGTCAGACGGCAATCTTCAGCGTGGAACTGGCCCGATCGCTCGGGGCGCTGTACCAGTGGAAACGCGATGGCACCAACCTGCCGGGGGCCACGGGAAATGTGCTGGTGTGGGGTCCCGTCCGCCGGGCCGACAACGGGAGCGTGTTTGTTTGTTTCGTGACCAACGCCATGGGGTGGAGCAACAGCGCCCCGGCGCGGTTGACGGTGCTTGCCGATACCAACCCGCCCACACTGGCTGCGGTGCGAAACCTCGGGGATCCCTCGCTCCTGACGGTCGTGTTTTCGGAGCCGGTGGATCCGGTGACCGCTGCGAATCCGTCGAACTACCGTCTCGATGCCGGTGTGACGGTGCAGGGTGTGATCCTGCTGGCGGATTCGGCGACCGTGGCTTTGCGCACGACCCCGCTGGCTGCGGGATCCTCCCACACTCTCACCGTCAACAATGTGCGGGACCGTGCCGAAGTTCCCAACACGATTGCGCCCAACAGCCAGATGGCATTCACCGTAACCTATACGCCCTTGGACATGGACCTCGTGCAGGGGCCTGCCGAGCCGCCGGGGCCGTCGAGTCGCAGGACGGCGCTGGCCATCACGGAAATCCTGTACCATCCGACAAACCGGCCTGACGGGAGGAACCTGGAGTTCATCGAGTTGTATAATTCCGGGCTGTGGGCGGAGGAGTTGGGCGGGTACCGGCTCAGCGGCGATGTGGAATTTGTATTCCCTCCCGGCACGACGATCCCGGCCGGCGGGTACTTGGTGGTGGCGGCGAATCCCGCCGATGTACAGGCGGTGTATGGTCTGGCCGGCGTGTTGGGGCCCATGACCCGGCCGGGGGCCGAGCCCGGCAATGTCCTGCCGAACGGTGGCGGGCGGATCCGGCTGCGAGACGAACTGGGTGCGGTGCTGCTGGAGGTGAACTACGACGATGAAAATCCGTGGCCCGTGGCTGCCGACGGGGCGGGTCATTCCCTGGTGCTGGTGCGGCCTTCATACGGCGAGGCCGATCCACAGGCATGGGCCGCCAGCGACCGCATGGGAGGTTCCCCAGGGGCACGGGACGCCTCGGTGCCTCATCGGTGGCGCACCGTGCGGATCAACGAGATTCTGGCCCACACCGACGCGCCGTGGCTGGATTTCATCGAACTGTTCAATTACGGCACGAATGCCGTGGATTTGAGCGGGTGCGTCCTGACGGACGATCCCGCCACCAACAAGTATCGCATTCCGGTCGGGACCGTCATCCCGCCGTTGGGCTGGTGGGCGGCCGATGAACTTCAACTGGGTTTCGCTCTGAGTGCCGCGGGTGAGACGGTGTACCTGATCGCGCCGGATGGTTCCCGGGTGCTGGATGCCTTGCGCTTTGACGCTCAACAAAACGGGGTGCCGCTCGGCCGGTTTCCCGACGGCGCACCGGGGTTCCGGCGGCTCGAACAACCCACGCCCGGACAGGCCAATGCCCGACCGCGCTCCGGTTCGATCGTGATCAACGAGCTGTATTACCACCCCGTGACGGAAGACGACGACGAGGAGTTCATCGAGCTGCACAACCGCGGGAGTCAGGCCGTGGACCTGGGCGGGTGGCGATTGCGGGGCGGCATTACCTTCGACTTCCCGCCGGGCGTGACCCTTTCTGCGGGTGGGTATCTGGTGGTGGCCCGGGACGCGGCCCGTTTGCGGTCGGTCCACACCAACCTCGATCCTGCGCGGATCCTGGGCGATTATTCCGGGCGCCTGGGCAATGGCGGCGACGTGGTGCGCCTGCAGATGCCGGACGATCTCGTCTCGACAAACGAGTTCGGGGTGGTGGTCACCAACCTCATCCACATCACCGTGGACGAGGTCGCCTATCGCGACGGCGGCCGATGGGGACGGTGGGCCGACGGCGGCGGCAGCAGCCTCGAACGAACCGACCCGCGAGTGGACGGGCATCTGCCGGCGGCCTGGGCCGACAGCGACGAAACGGGCAAATCCGGCTGGACCGTCATCGAACACACGGGCGTGCTTGATCGGGGGGCCATGGCGCCGCCCAGTCAGGTCCAGATTCTTTTGTTGGGCGCCGGCGAATGTCTGGTGGACAATGTCGAAGTGATTCCGCAGGGCGGAGGGAATGTCGTCCCCAATGGCACTTTCGACGGTGGTGCGGACGGCTGGTTTTGGCAGGGCACGCATCAGGACACCCGATGGGAGCCCCAGGGAGGGTTTCAGGGTGGTTGCCTCCACCTGGTGGCATCGGACCGCGGCGACACGGGGGCCAATCGCGTCCGGGCCCCTCTGACTCAAACGCTGAGTGAGGGCAGCGTGGTAACCCTCCGCGCGCGGGTGCGATGGTTGAAGGGGCATCCGGAGATCCTGCTGCGGTTGTGGGGCAACTGGTTGGAAGCCACGGGCACCACGCTCACGACGGCTGCCATGGGCACACCCGGTCGTGCCAACACGCAATCTCGAGACAATGTGGGCCCTTCCATCACCGGGGTTCGACACTGGCCCGTGCTGCCCGCGCCCGGACAAACGGTGACCGTGGTGGCGCGGTTGGAGGATCCGGACGGCATCGCGGGTGCCACGCTGCGCTACCGTGTGGATCCGGACACCAATTTCATCTCGGTACCCATGAGCTACCGCGGCGCGGGGTTCTTTTCGGCCGACATCCCGGGACAGGCCGCGGCTCGGCTGGTGGCTTTCCACATCGAAGCCCAGGACGCGGGGAACCCTCCCCGGGCACGCCGGTTTCCGGAGGATGCGCCCGGGCGGGAGTGCCTGGTGCGGTTCGGCGAGCCCGCCTCCTCGCCGAAGCTGGCCAGTTACCGCATCTGGGTGACCCGGCAGACGCTGGACCGATGGGCGAGCCGCGAGAAACAAAGCAATCATCCCCTTGACTGCACGTTTGTGTATGCCGACAGCCGCGTGGTTTACAACGCAGGCACACTCTACAGCGGCAGTCCGTGGCACACACCGGGCTACAGCGGACCACTGGGCAACCTGTGCGATTACGAGTTGAACCTGCCCAAGGACGATCTGGTGCTGGGGACGGACGATTTCGTGCTGGCCACGGTGGGGAATCTGCAGAGCGACCCCACCTATCAGGGAGAGCAGACGGCCTTCTGGATCGGACGCAAGCTCGGGGCACCCTATCTACACCGGCGGCACATCCGGGTTTTCCTCAACGGCGTGCAGCGCGGAAACGTCTACGAGGACGCCCAGCAACCGAATCGGGATGTGATCGCGCAGTTTTTCCCGGACGATGACGCCGGCAGTCTGCACAAGATCGAGGACTGGTTCGAATTCGACGATTCCGGCGACAACAAACTCAACAACGTGGATGCCACCCTGGAGGTTTTCACCACCAGCGGCGGGAAGAAAAAGGTGGCGCGGTACCGCTGGAACTGGCGGCCGCGTGCGGTGCGGGAGTCGGCCAACAACTTCACCAACCTGTTCACCCTGGTGGATGCCATGAACGCCACCCAGCCGGAGCCGTATCGCTCGAGCGTGACGACCCTGGTGGACGTCGAGGAATGGATGCGCATTCTGGCCATGGAACGGATTGTGGGGAACTGGGACAGTTACGGCTTTGCCCGGGGCAAGAACATGTATGCTTACAAGCCCGAGCGGGGGCCGTGGGTCCTGCTGCCGTGGGACATTGACTTTGTGTTTCACGTGGGGGGCACGGGGCCGAACCAGGCGCTGTTCGGCAGCAACGAACCGGTGCTCGATCGTTTCCGAGACTTTCCCGAGTTTCAGCGGGCGTATTGGCGGGCGTTCGAGGACGCCATCAGCGGGCCGCTGGCTTCGGGCACTTTTGCCGCGCGCGTGGATCGTGTCTACAACGGACTGCTGGCCGCGGGGGTGGGACCGGAGTCGCCCCAGGGACTCAAGGACTATGCGGCTGCACGCCGCAATTACATCCTGAGTCAGTTGGTCAACGTGGCTTCGCCGTTCAGCCTCACGAGTCCGACCTCATTTGTGACCAACCGGAATCTGGTGACGATCAGCGGAAAGGCACCCATCACGGTGGCCACCCTCACGATCAATGGCCTGCCCGTCCAGCCCATCTGGAGCACGCTGACCAACTGGACGATCCGGCTGGCGCTTCAGCCGGGTGTGAACCGACTGGTCTTGCAGGGCTGGAACAACAAAGGTCAAGCTGTGGCGGGTACGTCGAACCTGCTGAACATCACATTCACCGGCACGGTCGAGCCCCCGCAAGGGCGGGTGATCGTTCACGAGATCATGTACAACCCGGCGATCCCCGGAGCGGAGTTTCTGGAGCTGCGCAATCTCTCCACCAACACGGCGTACGATCTGTCCGGCTGGCGCGTCAGCGGGCTGGACGCGACGTTGCCGCCGGGGACGATCCTTGAACCGGGCGCCTACCTTGTTCTGGTGCGCGATCCGGAGATGTTCGCCCGCACCTACGGACTGCACATCCCGATCGGGGGTGTCTTTGCAGGGAGCTTCGACCGTGGGGGCGAACGCATCGCGCTGATCCGACCCGGCGCCACCCCCGAACAGGACGAGGTCATTGACGAGGTCACGTACGACGACGATCCGCCGTGGCCGGTGGCGGCCGACGGGCAGGGTCCCTCGCTGCAACTGGTGGATTGCTGGCAGGACAACGACCGCGTGGCCAACTGGGCGGCCGTGGGGCCGGATACGAACCTGCCCGCCCCGGTGAGGGTCGTGGATTGGAATGCCTCGTGGCGCTACAACCAGACCGACAACCTGGACGGTGTGAACTGGAGGCAGCCGGCCTATGACGACCGTGCGTGGCCGGTGGGGGCCGCGGTGCTGGCCGACGAGGAGTGCAACTGCCTGCCGGAACCGATCCGCACGCCTCTGGCCAACGACAGCGGCCGCACGGCTTTCTATTTCCGGACATCCTTCACCTACGACGGACCTCTCACCGGTGTCGAACTCAGGCTGGACACACTGCTCGACGATGGCGCGGTGGTGTACCTCAACGGCCAGGAGATCTTCCGGCTCGGCATGCCGGAGGGCGTGCCGACGTACTCGACTCTCGCCGCCCGCGTCGTGGGGGAGGCGGTCATCGAAGGGCCTTTCGTCGTGCCGGCCACCGCGCTGGTTCGTGGAACCAACGTTCTGGCCGTCGAGGTGCATCAGACGAGCCCCTCCAGCAGCGACGTCGTCTGGGCCATGCGATTGGAGGTGGTGCCCTCGGGCACGGGCGGGGGCCGGGCATTGGCCACGCCCGGCGGTCCGAATTCCGTGGAGGCGACTCTCCCGCCGTTCCCGACGGTATGGCTCAACGAGATTTTGCCGTGGAACGATCCGGCCGTGACGAATGCCGTGGCGGATACTGCGGGTGATTACGATCCCTGGTTGGAGCTCTTCAACGGCGGGAGCAACCCGGTGAGTCTGGCCGGGTTTTACCTGACGACCAACCTGGCGCAGCCCACCTTCTGGGCCTTTCCCGGGAGCGCGGTTCTTTCGCCCGGAGCGTTTGTGCGGGTGTGGCTGGATGGGGAACCCGGCGAGTCAACGCCGAACGAGTGGCACACCAGTTTCCGCATCGGCCCGGGAAGCGGTCTGGTGGCGGTGGTGCAGGTGAGCGGGACGCGCACCCAGGTGCTGGACTACCTTCGTTATGATCTTGCCAGTCTGGGCCGCAGTTACGGAAGTTATCCGGACGGGCGGATCAGCGGCCGCCGCGTTTTCACCATTCCCACGCCCGGTGCTTCCAACAATCCGGCGAGTCTGCCGGTGCCTGTTTTCATCAACGAGTGGATGGCTGACAATGCCGTCACCCTGGCCGATCCGGCCGACGGACAGTACGAGGACTGGTTCGAGCTCTACAATGCCGGGGACGTGCCGGTGGATCTGGGCGGTTATTACCTGACGGATGACCTGACCAACCGTTTCAAATACCGGATTCCGGACAATGGACAGTACGTCATCCCGCCGCGGGGCCATCTGTTGGTGTGGGCGGACAACGAATCGGGTCAGAACCGGAACGACCGGCCGGACCTGCACGTGAACTTTGCGCTCAGTCGGTCGGGCGAGGCCATCGGCCTTCATGGACCGGACGGCACGCTGGTGGACGCGGTGACATTCGGCCCGCAGGAGACCGACGTGTCGGAGGGGCGCATCCCGGATGGCGGGGGTTCGATCATGCGACTGGCGGTTCCCACCCCGCGCGCGCCGAATCGGGCAAACGAGACGAATCGCCCGCCGGTATTGGATCCGCTGCCCGACCGGACCGCTGACGAAGGTCGCCTGCTCACCTTTACGGTCACCGCGACGGATCCGGACCTCCCCGGTCAAACCCTGTCGTTCAGCCTGGATTCCGGTGCGCCCGAAGGCGCCACCGTCTCCACGAACGGTGTGTTCAACTGGATCCCGTCCGAGACGCAGGGCCCGGGCGTGTACGTGGTGACCGTACGCGTGACCGACAACGGCTCGCCATCCCTCAGCGACGCCCGATCCTTCCGGATCATCGTCCGGGAGGTGAACGATCCACCGGTGCTGGATCCTCTCCCGGCCATGACCCTGCCCGAGAATCAGCCATGGAGTTACCAAATTCGTGCCACCGATCCTGATCAACCGCCGCAGGGGTTGGTTTTCTCGCTGGATGCCGGTGCGCCGGCCGGTCTGACAGTGGATCCGGTTTCCGGGCGGCTGAGTTGGACGCCGTCTGAGGTGCAGGGACCGGGCACTTACTTCGTGACGGTACGGGTGACGGACGATGGAGAGCCGCCGGCGAGCGCAACGCAATCGGTGACCCTCACCGTGTCGGAGGTGAACGAGCCGCCCGTGTTGGTGGCGCAGGCGGATCGCACCGTGCGGGCCGGCCAGACGGTGGCAATCACGGCGCAGGCCACCGATCCGGACCTGCCGCTGCAGAATCTGGTCTTTACCCTTTTGAGCGCACCACGGGGAGCGACCTGGGATGCGAGCAGGGCCACCTTCCGGTGGCGTCCCGGAATGGCCGATGCCGGACAGACTTACGAGGTTCGCTGGTCGGTGATGGACGACGGCACGCCCGCGCGGGGTGCCACGCAGAGCTTCCATATCACGGTCACGCTTCCGAGGCTGCCCGAGCTGCATGTGCGGGGCTGGAGCGTGGAAGGGCTGCGCTTTGAAGTCACGGGTGACGAGGGCCCCGATTACGTGATCGAGCGTGCGGAAGATTTGTTGGAGGCGGTCTGGCAGCCCGTGGTCACCAACCTTGCCCCGGTGCCGCCGTTTGTCTGGACGGACACGAATCCGCCGCCGGCACGTGCCTACTACCGGGTCCGGCTGGCTCCGTGACCGGTGCGGCCGATGGTCCGGTGTGCGCCCGGCGCGGTCCGTCGAGCGTGGGGGTGGTCAGGTTTGGTGGCCGTGTGTGGTCTCGGAGGTTCGGGACGGTTTGCCGGGCGGCTGGCCGGGAGCGGGGAACGGTTCGACCCGGGTAACCTCGTCGCCGGTTCGCTGCCAGACTTGGAGGATGTCCCACTGGCCTTTCTTGAGCCTTTGGAAGGTTTCCGGCAGGGTGCGGCGGCTCAGCCGGTAATCCCGCACGCCCGTGGGATCGCAGGCCAGCAGGAGCGCCTCGGGTTTGTACACGCGGGGTCGGCCCAGGACCCGGACGCTTCCCGGCGGTGGGGCCGGCACCGGGCGCCGGTCCAGGACCAGGAAACTGAGTGCCAGGCTGCGCAGGTCAATGTTCATTTCATGAGCGAATTTTCCCCAGAACGGGTCGCTGTAAACCTCCGGTGGCGAAGGGGCGAAGTGATGGCACCAATGGGGTTCGTTGCCCGGGCTGAGGATGCCGCAGCGTTCGCGATGCAGGCAGGGGGCCACGACGTGAAGACGGGTGCGCAATCGTTCGCGAATGGCAATGAGGGTCAGACTGGCTTCGTAGGTGCCGGGTTCGACCCAGATGGTGGCGGTGGCGCGCTGGACCAGGTCCAGCAGGGACTCCGTCTGCCCGGGAGTCAACTCGCCCAACACGTGACTGAGCAGCAGGACCGCGGGCGCCTCCGGCAGACCTGCCTGCACCTCCAGCGCGGGGTATTTCTCGCGGGCACGCCGGACGGCGAAACCGCGGGCGAGCGCGGACCGGTCCCAATACCAGAGCCTTGTGACGCGCTGCAGGCCGTGATGGTCGAGGAAGGCCCGCGCGGCCACCCCTGTGCCGCAGCCCCAGTCGAGGATTTCGCCCGCCGGAGGTTCCCAGCCTCGCCGGCGCAGTTCATCCAACACAAAGTCCCATTTCCACCCGATTCGCTGGGCAAAGGTGGCGTCGTAACTGGCCAGGTCCGTTTCCGATCGCCAGTAGTCGCTCACGGGCGGCCGCGCTTCCAGGAAAACCGATCGCAACCGTTGGAGGGCCTGCCAGTCCACGTGGGGCTCGGGGATCATGGGCTGGGGTGGAGGCATGGTTCGGATCCGGACTCCGTCAACAGCGGATCGAGGGCATGCCCTCGGATCCCGAAGGATTCCTTCAACTGGACGATCCTTGAGCGGCGCGCGGGATCGGCAAACGGGGGGCGGACCCGCGTGGCTGCGAGGAGGAGGTTCATCGGTGTGTGCCCGGATTCGACGAACTCCACCACGCGCACCCGGTAACCGGCCCACTCGAGGAACAGCACGCGGAGGGCGTCCGTCAACCAGGTGGCAAACCGGTCGGCCAGCAGGCCGTGTCGGAGGACCGGCTGCCAGAGCGGTGGCGGCCGGAGTTGAGGCCGGAGTTGTTGATGGCAGCAGGGTGCAACCAACAGCAGCCGGGCTCCGTTTTGGATCCCGCGCAGCAGGGCCGCGTCGGTTGCGGTGTTGCAGGCGTGCAGGGCCAGGAGGATGTCGAAGCGGGGCAGCTCCACCCTCGCAATGTCACCATGGACGAATTCGAGGCCGGTCGCGCCGGTTTGTCCGGCCACGGCGCGGGCGGCTTGAACCAGATCCGGCCGGGCCTCGATGCCCAGCAACCGGACGGGCAGTCCCATGCAACGGCTGAGCAGGTGCCACAGGGCAAAGGTCAGGTAGCCCTTGCCCGAACCGGCGTCCACCACGGTCAGCGTCGGCTGAGTGGGATCGGCAACGGCGTGCGGAGCAGGTGGATTCACCCGGGACGGTTGGGCAACCCAGTGACAGCCGCGAAGTTGGTGTTCCACGATTTCGAGGAACCGCTCAATTTGGTGGTATTTGTCCGCGGCCGACGGTCTGGGGCGGCCCGTTTGGTCCACCAGACCCAGGGCACGGAGCCAGTCATGGGCCGAGGCATCCAGCCGCGAGGGGCGGGGCCGGTCGTGTGTGCGCGGAGGCGGCTGGGTTTCTGCGGGCGGGTGCCCGATCAGACGCGCCCCCTGGGCGGTGGGTTGCCACTGCCAGTCGCGTCGCGTGGTGGCCAGGAATGCGCCGGCCGGTTTCCGGTTCAATTCGGTGCGGAGCCAGTCGAGGGCGGGCGTCAGGGGCAGGTTCCAAGTGCGTGCCCGGCGCGTGTGGTGGGCCGTGAACGAAAGATGCGGTTGCCCGTGAAGCTCGATGCAGCGGATCAGAATCCGCCGGGGCGGGTCGTCCGCGCCCTCGGCCGCCGCCGGGCGCACGACCAGCCGCACGAACGTGCCGTCTTCCAGACTCTGCCGTACCTTCTGGCAGAACCGTTCTGTGGCGTCGCGAATCATGAGCGATCCAACTTCAGAATGGAGGGCCGTATCCCTGGTTGCAAATCAGGCGCAACAGGCTCGGGTCGGGAGGCAATCCGCTGCCGGCGAGGGTTTGTCCGGCCGTGGATGCGGGACGCCGCCGCGGGATCCGCGGGTTCGGAGCTGGGAAAGGGCGGTCCCGACCGGCCTTCGGTTCGGAATCTGGATTGGCCCGGAAACGGACTCGTGTACCCTTCGAGTCCGAGGTGCGGATGAGTCGGACCGGATGGCGTCTGAGCAAAGGGTGGCGTCGAAGTGGGGCCGAGCGAAGGTCGTGCGGGTCCGGGCAGGACGGTGCCTTTGGGAATGGGCCGTTTCGCTTGGGACGTCGGGCCCGGCAAGCCGTGAGGCATGCGGTGTGTCATCTGATCCTCTGGACCGGCGTGGTCACCCTGACGTGGGGCCGGCCAGCCCGCGTCCTGGCTGCAGCGGAGGGCGGTGTCCTGGATCCGGAATGGGGGGTGGGGGCATGGATCTGGGACACGAACTGCACCGACAAACAGACCTGCCGGTTCTGGCGGGCGTTGGATCTTCCCGAGGGATCCGTGGTGGCCCGGGCGCGACTGCGCATCACGGCGGACAACGGTTTTCGGCTTTTCGTGGACGGGCGAGAAGTGGGTCGTGGCAGCGACTGGCGGAGCCTGACCGAATACGACCTGACCTGGTTGTTGCGACCCGGCCGGCACGTGCTGGCCGTGGAGGCGTTCAACGACCGATTGGAAGCGGGTGTATTGGGCGGGCTGCGCGTGACCTTTTTGGACGGCCGGGTGATGGAGCTGGGTACGGACACCAACTGGTGGGTGGTTCCCGGCGAGCCGCGGGGTTGGGAAAAGCGGCGCCGGCCGTCGCCGGACTGGCGGCGGGCGGTGGTGGTGGGTGCGTTCGGAGCGGCTCCCTGGACGACCCGCCCGTTGGCGGTGGTGGAGGTGCCGCCGTTGCAGCCGGTCAGCCTGCCGTTTTGGAAGCAGGGTTGGTTTCAGCTGGGTCTGCTGGGTTTGTGCCTGGCGGCGGTGGGCATGAGCCTGCGTCTGATGGCGCGGCTGGCGTGGCACCGGCACGCGGAGGATCTGTTGCATCGGGAGCGGATGCGGATTGCGCGGGACATCCACGATGAGCTGGGGGCCGGGCTGACGCAATTGGTCCTGCTGGCGGAGGTGGCGCGCAAGGAACATGCGGCGGTCCCGGGCGTGGCCGAATCGCTGCAGCGGTTGTGCGGGCGCGCGCGGGCCCTGGCGGCGGCGTTGGACGAGGTGGTGTGGGCGATCAATTCCCGGCGCGACACGGTGCGCGACTTCGTCAGTCACACCTGCAAATACGCGGAGACCTTTCTGGGCCAGGCCGGCATGCGTTGTCGTCTGGAGGTGGCGCCGGAATTGCCTGCGGCCACGTTCGCGCTGCCCACCCGGCGCAATCTCTTTCTGGCGGTGAAAGAGGCCCTGAACAACGCGGTGAAATACAGTGGTGCGGCCGAGGTGCGGCTCGGCATCCGCTGGGTGGGCGACCAGGTCGAGGTGCGGATTGCCGACGACGGCCGCGGGTTCGATCCGGCGGCCGTGCCGGCCGACCGGAACGGGCTGTCGAACCTGAGGCAACGGATGGGCGAGGTGGGGGGTGGTTGCGAGGTTGTTTCAGCCCCGGGCCGGGGTTGCACCGTGGTGTTGCGGGTGCCGCTGCATCCGCCGCGCAGGGGCGGTCGGCTCGGTGTCCGCCGGGCCGCGACGCGCCCGGCCCACTCGCCCGGGGCGGAATCCTGTCCGTCCGTCCCGGCAGCGGAGCGGCTGAGAGGGACAGGGGACGTCGTGTCAAGGTCTGGTTGAAATGACGGCAAGCACGAATCGGCATTCCGCGCCGTTGCGGGTGGCCCTGGTGGAGGACCAGCGGGAGGTGCGCGAAAGTTGGGCGCGCCTGGTCTCGTCGTTTCCGGACTTCGACTGTGTCGTCACGTGTGCGACGGGCGAGGAAGCCCTGCGGGTGCTGCCGGAGCTGCGCCCGGACGTGATCCTGATGGACATCTTTTTGCCGCGGATGTCCGGGATCGAATGCACGGCGCGCCTGCGGGCGCTGCTGCCCGAGGCGAAGATCGTCATTCTGACGGCGTCGGACGACGATGAAATGGTTTTTCTGGCCCTGGAGGCCGGCGCGGACGGGTACCTCCTGAAACGGACCGAACCGGAAGCGCTGCGGTCGGCGTTGTGGGACGTGGTGCACGGGGGCGCACCCATGTCGAGTGTGATTGCGCGCCTGGTGGTGGAGTCGTTTCGTCAGAAGCCGCGCAGTCCGGCTGACACGGTCCGGTTGAGCGCCCGTGAAGAGGAGATTCTCCTGCTGCTGTCGCGCGGATTCACCAACAAGGAAATCGCCGATCAACTGGGCGTGAGCATCGAGACGGTCCGCAGCCATCTCAAGCACATCTACGAGAAGCTGCATGTCCGCTCGCGGGCCGAGGCCGTGGCGCGGTACATGACGGCGCGAATCCCGCGCGGTTGACGGCCGGTGCCGCGGGGCCTCAGCCGGGCGGGGCCGGCGCCGGCGGGACACGCCGGGTGAAAAGATTGCGGATGACCTCCTCGATGGGGACCTCGCGGATGTCCAGGTCCCGGATGGGCAGGCGGTCCAGCAGGGCCTTGCAGGCCGGGATGACGCGATCGCGCCGCACCCGGAGCCGCACGAATGCGGGCCCGATCTCCACAGGTTCGCCCCACGGCGTCAGGTCCCGCGGATCGGGCGGGGGCGCGTCCGGATCGCACCGGATGGTCAGGAGTTTGAAATCCGCGTAGCGTTCGATCACCTCGGCCAGGGGCCCGTCGAAGATGATCTGACCGTGGTCAATGATGATGACACGCGGGCAGAGTTCCTCGATGTCCGCCATGTCGTGGCTGGTCAGGAGTATGGTGGTGCCGGCGGTGCGATTGTACTCGCGGAGGAAGTCGCGCACGGCTTTCTGCGAAACGACGTCCAGGCCGAGCGTCGGCTCGTCCAGGAACAGCACGCGCGGCTGGTGCAGCAGCACGGCGATCAGTTCCAGTTTCATCCGTTCGCCCAGGGAGAGTTCCCGAACCACCACGTCCAGCTTGTCCCGCACGCCCAGCCGCTCGGTCAGTTCCTCCATCCGACGTTGCCACAGTCGTCGTTCCAGGCCGTAGATGGCGGCGTTCAATTCGTAGGTCTCACGGGCAGGCAGATCCCACCAGAGCTGGTTTTTCTGGCCCAGCAGCAGGGCGAACTGCCGGCGGTAACCGTCCGGCCGTTCCCAAGGTACGTAACCCAGCACGCGCGCACTCCCGCCGCTGGGATGAAGTAGCCCGGCCAGCATCTTGAGTGTGGTGGTCTTGCCCGCGCCGTTGGGACCGAGAAAGCCGACGAATTCGCCGGCCTCGATGTCGAAGGAGACCTGCCGCACCGCCTCCACCGTCTCGTAGCGCCGGTAAAACAGGCCGCGAACCGCCCCCCAGAATCCGGGTTCCTTCTTGTGAATCCGGAAGGTCTTGCTCAGGGACCGAACCTCGATGACCGGCATGCCCGCAAGTATGCGGGTCCGAGTGAACAGAGGCGATGCAGAACGAGCCCGAATCCAGGGGCCGGGCCGACCGTGCAGGAACGGCCGCCCGTCACCCGACCGAGGCGCGAGCCTTCAGCTCTGCGCGGTGATGGGGCGGGGCGCCGGGTGCCCGGTCCTGGGGCTTTGACGGAATCCGGTGCCGGGCGTAATCTGTAGCCGATGCGCGTTCCGGGTGCCAGAGGGTCGGGAAGACTCGGTTTTTGGATGATGGTGGGCCTGTGTGTTTGCGGTTCGGCCACCGAGCGCCTGAGCGCGCAGCCCGTCCGCCGGGGACCGCCCATCGAGTTTTCCGACCCCCGCAGCGATCTTTTGCGGACCAACGCCAACCAATTGTCCCAAGGCGATCAGCCCCACAGCCAGCTCAGGGAACAACTCCAGTACCGGCCGTCTACGCTGGATCTCATGAGGGATCCACTGCGCCGGGCAACGGTCTTGCCGCCTCCTCCCGGACCGCGCGTGCAGAGTGCCCGGATTCGGGAACTCCTGCAGAGACAACGGGACTGGACCCAACCCGGCTCGGATCCGCTCGGAGACATCCCCTCGCTCGAAGGGGAGCGACGGCTCCGGGAAAACCCGCTGGAGACGGACCAAGCCGAACCGGCACCGCCCACCACGGACGAATGGGAATTATGGGCGCGTTATGCGGAGAGGTTGCGGGGTGAGCCCGGGGCCGGGGAGGAACCGACACCTGCCGAGGATGCGGGAGGCCGTCCGGACATGCACACACGCCCTGAGTGGGAGACGCCCGAGTCCCGGGCGGCCCGGGAGCGATTGGACCAGCTGGAAACGGCGCTGAAACGGGACGGCGAGGAACGGAGTCTGATCCGGCAACTGCCCGGCCTGACCGATTCCGTGTGGGAGAGTCCGGAAGAGCTTGCCCAGCGCGCCTGGCAGGAACGCCAGAAAGACGCGCGCGAACAGCGCCTCCAGCAGTTCCGGTCCGGCTTGGAAGCGGTGGTCGCAACGCCGCCGGGCGGCTTGGATGCCGCACTCCGCTCGCGCGCGGAAAGTGGCACGGGCACCTCGCGCTCCACGGGGACGGCACCGGTGTGGTTGAAACCTCCGCCGGATCCCCTGGGGGTGAGTGGCTTGGCGGGTGCCGCGCAACGACCGGCATGGTCGGGCCCCGGGGTTGGCGGAGAAGGGCCGGCTCGCGGATCTTCGTTGAACAGCACCCTGCCTTCGCCGTCCATACCCGGCCTGGCCACAGCGCCGTCGAGCCCTCTGCGATCGTCTCTCACCCCGACCCCGCCGCCTTCGTCCCCGCGGCTCCGGGGGCCCAACATGCCCTCGCCATTCACAGAGATTCCCAAGCGGCCGGGGATTTGACCGGCGACCGGATGCGTCGCGCGGGCGGATCGTGGATCGCGTCCGTTGCGCTTTGTCGGCGCAAAGGGTGTGCTGACCCTGCGGCTTGGACGGCGGCGGAGGTCCGGGGCGCCGGCATTTTGGCCGCAAGCCTTCCGCGGTGGTGGCTGGTTTGCGGATCTTCCGAACGGGCAGCGGCGGGGCCGCTCGGCGTCCTGCAGCTCCTGTCAAGCTGCGCGTTACTTTTCGAGGTGACGTGGTATGCCGGGTCGGGTGCCTTTGTGTCCCCGGGTCGAAGCGACCGAGCGGGGTCCAGGCCGAGGACACCCGAGGGTAGGGTGGCAGAAGACGGTGGTCGGCGGGCGTAGAGAACCGTCGTCCTGTGCCGGGAACAGAGGCTGTGGGACGGCGACGCGTTTTTGTCACGGACCAAGCCTGTCTCTGCCGGTCAGGCGTTCGATGCAGGTTGCGCGAGGCGGGCGGGGCGCGGTTTCGGGCTCCGGACCCGACCGGATTTTGCCCGGGCGCGGGCCGCCCATTGAATGGTTCCCCCTGGCCGGCTGGGGAGGCGGACAGGGCACAGGAGGCGGTCCTTGGCCGGAGCGGATCCGGTGGGGGCACCGCTTTACAACAGTTTGGCCAGCAGTTCGTCGTTGGTCTTGTGTTTGCGCAACGCCGCGATGAGCGTCTCCATGGCCTCGACCGGGTTCAGATCCACCATCATGCGCCGCAGCTTGCGCACGGCCTCGATTTGATGTTTGGGGAAGAGTTTTTCCTCCTTGCGCGTGCCGCTGCGCGGGATGTCGATGGCCGGGAAGATCCGGCGATCGGCCAGCTTGCGGTCCAGGACGAGTTCCATGTTTCCGGTGCCTTTGAATTCCTGGAAGATCAACTCGTCCATCCGGGACCCGGTCTCCACCAGTGCGGTGGCGATGATGGTGAGGGATCCGCCGCCTTCGATTTTGCGCGCGGAGGCGAACATTTTGCGGGGCACCTCCAGCGCGCGGGCGTCCACGCCACCGGTCATGGTTCGGCCGCTGCCCCCGTGCACGCTGTTGTAGGCCCGAGCCACGCGGGTCAGGGAGTCCAGCAGCACAAAGACGTCCTTGCCGCATTCCACCATGCGCCGGCAGCGCTCGATCATGAACCGGGAAAGCCGCACGTGGGTTTCGAGATCTTGATCGTTGGAGGAAGCGACCACCTCGGCCTTCACCGACCGCTGGAAATCCGTGACCTCCTCGGGCCGTTCGTCAATCAACAGCACGATGACATAGACCTCCGGATGATTGGTGGTGATGGCGTTGGCGATCTGTTTCAGGATGGTGGTTTTGCCGCTGCGCGGCGGGGCCACGATGAGGCCGCGCGTGCCCTTGCCGATGGGCGTCACCAGATCAATGACGCGCGTCTCGATCATGTCCGGCGTGGTCTCGAGCTTGAACTTCTCGATGGGGTCAATGGTGGTGAGGTTCTCGAACCGGACCAGCTTGAGGTAATCGGAAAAGGGCATGTCGTTGACCTTTTCGACCGCCTTCAGCTGCGGACTGCTGCCGCGATGCGGCGGCTGCAGCGGCCCGGCCACCAAACATCCCTCGCGCAGGAAATGACGTTTGATGGTGTCCGGCGTCACAAAGATGTCGGTGGGCTTGGGCTGGAAATGATGCTGCGGCGAACGCAGGAACCCGAAGCCCTTCTCCGAGATCTCCAGGTAGCCGGAGCCGTAACTGGGTGTGTTCCCGTTGTTATGGTTGCTCATACCGAGTCTGATGGTGTCACAGGTCCGGGAAAACTGGGCACCGCCTCCCCGGGGTGCCGCGCCTTGGAAAAGCGCCTCTGGGAATCTACCTTGCCGAAGAGCGATGGAACTCAACCATCGCTGCGGCCCTCGAGACCTACGACGCCATTACTTTGGGTTGCCTCCCCTCGCTGCGCAACAGAAAAATTTCGGTTTTGACCGCGTGACTGCACGGCCTCCCGACGCGTCGGGGTGTGTCTCTTTCCCGGCCGGGGCGGCGCGTGGGTTCCCCCCGGGCGGGCTCGCGGAGCTTGCACGTCAAGGGTGCGCCATCCCAGCATGGCCAGACATGTCCGGAAGAAAGGCATCCCCGCAGGTTGAAGGGCAGCAGGAGGGTGGCCATCGGATGCACCATGCCGCTGCGGCCGCTCATCAGGTCTCGAAAGGCCCGTTCTTGTCCCGGCGATGGTTGGCGGCAGGGCTTCTGGGGGCCGTTTCCGCGGTGGCGGGGGCCGAGCTTCATGTGGGTCCCGGGAGACCCTGGGAGGATCCGGCCCGGGCCCTGGCAGCGGCACGGGCCGGCGACGTGGTGGTGGTGCATCCGCGCCCGCGCAACGAGCCGTATCGGATGGTTGCGCTGAGGGTCCGGCAGCCGGGCGTGGTCTTGCGCGGGGCGGCCGGAGCGGGCCTGCACGTCCCGCTCAGCGGTGAGGGGGCCGATCTGTCCGGGCGGGGTGGGCACCCGCGTGCGGTGGTGCAGTTCGATCCGGGGGCCGACGGCTGTGTGCTGGAAGGGTTCGAGTTGTGGGGTGCCCGCAATGCCGATGGCAACGCCGCAGGTGTGCGGGTGAGCGGTGCGCGCGGGGTGGTGATCCGGGATTGTGTGATCCGGGACAATGACATGGGGGTGATGTCCGACGGGGGAGATTTGCCTGATGGCGCGCGCGGATTGCGCCTGGAGAGCTGCGAGATTCGAGACAACGGCAGCGACGCCCACGCGGGATACGCGCACAACCTTTACCTCGCTGGCGAAGAGGCTCTCGTGCTGGGCTGCCGAATCGCGCGTGCGCGAACCGGTCACAACCTCAAGAGCCGCGCGCATCGGACCCGGGTGTGGGGCAGCCTGTTGATCGGGGCGGCGGAGCGGGAGCTGGACCTGGTGGATGCGGCGGGATGGACCGATCGCCCCGGAAGTGATGTGTGGGTGGCCGGTTGTGTCATCGTCAAGGCGCAGGTCACACGCGGGAACCGCGGGGTGGTGCATTTCGGCCGGGACGGTCGGGCAGACCGCATGGGTCGGTTGTGGATGCTGTACAACACGGTGATCACGCCGCACGCCGCACCGGTGGTGGCGGTCTCCTGTCCGAGGGCTTCGGTGTGGATGGAAGGCAACCTCTTTGCGGGTGGCGGTGCTGCGTCCGGCCGCCGGCTCCTGGTGGAGGTGCCGGGCGGCCCTGCGGAAGGGAGGGTGAGAGGTTGCGACAACTGGGTGGACGCCGGTTACGGCGCCGTCCTTCCCGCGGGGTTGCGGGCCACGCGTGTCGGCGAGCCCGGCCGCAGCCTGCCGTGGCGCGGCCCGGTGGAAGCGGACTACCGGTTGCGCGCGCCCGTGCCGGGGATCACCGACGCCGGGGCGATGTGCGGCGAGTTGGAGAGCCGGCTGGGTGGCCTGCGTTTGCCCGAATTCGTGCCGCCGTGGGGATGGCGACCGCGCCCGTGTCACGGGCGACTCGACCTGGGCGCGTTCGAGTGGAGCGGGGAACGCTGACCGGGCCCGGCGCCATGCGGTGTTTCTCCCGGCCGGTGCCCGAAGGGGGACCGGTCCGGCGTTCACACCTCCTTCACGATGCCCCAGTAAACGTCCAGTCGCTTGGAGAGGAAGAGTTGGATGGCGCGCAGCAGGGTGCGCGCCTCGTGTTTGCGGCCCTGTTCGATGATTTGTGCGAGGGTCATCCCGGGTTTCACGGGGAATGCGCTCTGGGCGATGATGGGACCTTCGTCGAGGTGCATGGTGACGAAGTGGGCCGAGACCCCCACGATTTTCACGCCGCGCTCGTAGGCCTGCCGGTACGCCTGGGGACCGGGGAAACTGGGCAACAGGGAGGGATGGATGTTGATGATCTTGTTCTTGTAACGCCAGACGAAGTTCGGGGAGAGGATCTTCATGAAGCGGGCCAGGACGACGAAATCGGTCTGGTGCTCGTCCAGGATCCGGAGCGTCTCCTCTTCGGCGCGGTTGCGGTCGTCCCAGGGGACGTGGACGAAGGGCAGGCCGTAGGGGCGGACGAGAGGTTGGAGATCGGGCCGGTTTCCCACGACGACCACGGGGTCGGCCCGCCGCAGTTTGCCGCTTTTCCAGGCGCGGAGAACGGCTTCCAGGCAGTGGGGTTCTCGTGTGACCATGACGGCCATGCGCTGGGTGCGGTGGGGCTCGGTGAACCGGAGGGTGATCTCCATCTCCAGTTCGCGCGCGAGTTGGTCCAGGCCGGTGCGCACGGCCTGCTCGTCCAGCTTCCGCGCGTGCCAGGAGGCCTGCAGCGTCATGCTGAACTGACCGCGTGTGACCTGTTCCTCCAGGGCTTCGATGTTGGCGCCCTGGTGGAAGAGAAAGTTGGTGATGCGCGCGATGACCCCGGTTTTGTCGCGACCGATGACCGTGATCGTGGCGAACCGCTTCATGGCTCCACACTTCACACGAGGTCGAGCCGGCAAGGCAACGAGAATCGAAGGGGCCGGCGGCGTGCACTCCGCGGGGTCGCGCGCGGCCGGTGTCCGGGCCGGCTCTTGCTCCGGATGCGGCCCGTGGTTACAACCGGTCCGTGCAACCGACGTCTGTAGCGCGGCTGGGTGTCCTGGGGTCCGGGGCCGGAAGCAATTTCGTGGCGATTGCGGAGGCGTGTGCCGCCGGGCGGATACCGGCCCGGGTGGTGCTGGTCCTGAGCGACGTGGAGCATGCGGGGATTCTCGTGCGGGCCCGGGAACGAGGCATCCCCGCGCGGTACATCCCTCCGGGGCCGTTTCGAACCAAACTGGACGAAGAAGCCGAGCGAGCCTATGTGCGGGCGCTTCAGGAGGCGGGCGTGGAGTATGTGGTGCTGGCCGGGTTCATGCGCGTGCTGAAGTCGGTTTTTCTCCGGGCGTTTGAGGGGCGCATTGTGAACATTCATCCGTCGCTGCTGCCGTCGTTTCCCGGGCTGGCGGCGTGGCGTCAGGCCTGGGAATACGGCGTGAAGGTGACCGGGTGCACCGTGCATTTCGTGGACGCGGGGGTGGACTCGGGCCCGATCATCGGCCAGCAGGTGGTGCCGGTCTTGGACGACGACACGCCTGAGACGTTGCTGGAGCGGATTCACCAGGCGGAGCACGAGTTGTATCCGCGTTGTCTGGCGGCGCTGGTGCGGGGGGAGCTGGTGTTGCAGGGCCGGCGGGTGCTGTGGCGCGGCGCCCGCCCGGAGCAGGAGACCCGCACGGGGGACCGTCCCGGCGGCTGAGCCGGCCTGAGGCAAAGGAGCGGGGCAGCGATGAGCCTGGCGCATGCGTCCGGCGAGCAGAGGACGGCCGATCTCCGGGGGGATCGGGCCCGGCAGATTATGTGGGGCCTGGCCACTGGCGTGGTCATGGGGCTGGCGATGCGGGGGCTGGGCGGCTGGCAACCCGGGTGGTGGCCCTGGTTGGAAGGTATCAGCCGGCATGTGCTGGAACCGGTCGGGCAGGTATTTTTGCGGTTGTTGTTGCTGGTGGTGGTTCCGCTGGTGGGGGTGTCGGTGGTGAGCGGCGTGTTGGAGTTGGGGCGGGGTCGGAGCTGGGGACGGCTCACCGCCACGACGTTTGGACTGTTCTTGTTGAACATGGCGATGGCGGTGGCGCTGGGGCTGTTGATCATGAACCTGTGGGCACCGGGTCGCGGCCTGCCGGCGGATGCGGTGGAGCGGCTGTATGCGGGTCAGACCGGAACGGCGGCATGGAGCGCCGCGCCGCGCCGGCCGGAGCTGACCCCGGGCATGCTGGTGGATCTGCTGATGCCGCGGAACTGGGTGGGTGCGGTGGTGGACTTTCAGATTCTGCCGTTGATCACCTTTGGCGTGTTGTTCGGCTTTGCCGCACGTTCCCTGCCCGACCGGGCGGCGGAGCGGGTGCGCTCCTGGATGGCGGTGACCGGCCAGGTGTTGTTCCGGATGGTGGAGATGGCGATGCGGCTGGCGCCGGTGGCGGTGGCGGCGTTGATCGGGGCGGCGGTGCTTCGCGTGGGTCCCGAACTGCTGAAGATGCTGGCGGGGTTTGTGATTGCGGTGTTGGGCGCGATGACGGTGCATCTGGTGGGGGTCCTGGGCCTGCTGGTGCGGTTGGCCGGCGGGCGGAGTCCGCTGGCTTTTTTCCGTGCCGTGCGGCTGGCGCTGGTCACGGCGTTTTGCACCAGTTCGAGTGCCGCCACGCTGCCCACGAGTCTGGCGGTGGCGCGTGACAGGCTGGGCGTGCACCCGGGCACGGCGGGTTTCGTCCTGCCGCTGGGGGCGACGATGAACATGAGCGGGACGGCGCTCTACGAGGGCTGCGTGGTTCTGCTGGTGGCGCAGGTGCACGGCGTTTCGTTGACCTGGGCGGACCAACTCACGCTGTTGGTGCTGGCGGTGCTGGGTGCGGTGGCGGTGGCGAGCGTGCCCGGGGCCTCGCTGCCGGTGATCATGGGATTGCTGGCGCAGTTCCGCCTCCCGCCCGAGGGGGTGATGCTGGTTCTGGGTGTGGACCGGCTGCTCGACATGGCGCGGACAACGCTCAACGTCGCGGCTGATCTGGTCACGACCTGCGTGGCCGACCGGGTCGTCAAGGTCGGTCGCGATCCCGAGCAGCAGGCGCTTTCCTCGGGGTGAGGGGTGCCCGCTTTTGGGGACCATTTTGCCCGACGCCGGTCGCGGCTCCCGGTTGCAACAGGATTGACGAGCCGGCGGGGACCGGCGTTGACTGGCCTCATGCGACGCTTGTGGAGCGCCGGGTTATGGGCCCTGTTGATCGGGGTAACGGTCTCGTGTGCCCATCGGGACGGGCCCCGCTCCGCGGCAACCGCCCGGCCGGTGCTGACGCCGGACACGCGGTTGACGGGGCGGATCGTCTCCGTCAACGAGGTCGGCAACTTTGTGGTGTTGCAGTTTCCGGGTGGTCGCCTGCCGGTGCCGGGCCAGTCACTGGCGGTTTACAGGGAGGGGTTGAAGGTGGGCGAGCTGAAGGTGAGCGGCCCGCAACGTGAAGATCACATTGTGGCGGACGTGACCGCCGGGGAGGTCCGCACGGGAGACGAGGTCCGCTCCAACTGACCGGGGCGTTTCCACGAACCACCGGGCCCGAGACGATCACGGGCGGCCCCGCCCGTGGGCGGATGCAGGTGGCGGACCGAGGCGATCCCGCCCGGTGGTCGGAGGAAACGCGTGCCCCGCTACGCCGCCACGCGGATCCCGCGCTGATTCATGCGGGTCAGGAGCCATGCGTAATCGGCGGCCATCTGGTCGGCCAGAGAGACCATGCGCTGGTCCAACGGAAGGATGTCCCAGGTCTGGACCTCGATTTCCAGGTGGTGGCAAAGGTCAGGGTCTCCCGCCAGCTCGTCCAGGAGTGTCTCCACGTGGTCGTGGGTGAGAAGGAACCATTCCCCGTCGCGGCCGTGCAGCGGGGCGTGCAAGTGGATGCGGCATTCCACCGCGGGCAGACCAGCGTGAACCGCCTGTCTGGCCTCGGCCAGGGTGCGAAAGATCACCCGTTGACCGTCCGACAGGAAGGCCACGACGTGATGTTGATAGTCGGTTTCCCGGATCGGGTCGAGGAACTCGCAGATTTCCGGGCAGGGGCAGATGCGGGGGACCACGCCAAACTGAACCTTGCCGATCTTGATGTGGGCTTCCTTGAAGCAGGCCAGGGCGACGGCCGGGTCTTCGAATTCGACGGCGAAATGAGCGGCGTCGTAGGCGACGGTGAGGAATTCGATGATCCGGGAATCGTTCATGTGTTCACGCCGGAACCGGGAAAAGAACTCCAAAACCTCGCCACTGGTTTCGAGCAGGCAGTAGGGAGTGGGCTCGAGGCAGAGCCGGATCAAACGGCCGGTGCGTTCCAGGGTGCGATCCAGATGTTCGATGCACTGCCAGAGGTGGGCCCGGATGAGGGCGAGCTCCTCGGGGGAATAGAACGTGCCTTTGACGCCGCCGGGCAGGGTGCTGATGGTTCCCTCCACGCCCGGGGGCAGCAATTGGACCAGCAGATCACAGAGCAGGTTTGTGTAGGCGGTCCTTTCCGGGGAGGTCCAGTCGGGCAGGAAGACCCGGGGCGGGGCCAGTCGGTCACGGAAATGTCCGCAGGGGAAACTGTGGATACTGAAGACGTAGGCGCCGTGCTGATCCAGCCAACGGCGGAAGGCGCGGACCTCGGCCGGGTCGCTCAGTTCACGCGCGGCGCGTCCGCTGAGGCGGAGGCTGATTCCCATGGGGCGGTCGGGACAGAGCCGGGCCCGGACGGGCAGCCAGTACTGTTCCAGCCGGCCCAGTGTTTCGGCCCACGTATCCCCGCGGTAGAGGTTGCTGCAGTGGGCCAGGTGCAGGCCGTGCATCAGTTTCATGGCTTCCCACCGCAACCATACGCCCGGTCTGCATTCCGGCCAAGGGCCCGGTGCCCCGGGCGCGGCCTGTCCGGGGATCCTGCCCGGCCGCGGCGCAGATTGCGGGTCGCCACGACCGACCCGGGCACAATCGGGGCCCGTCGGTCGGCTGGCTCCATCGAAGAGCCCGTGAGCGCAATGTCGGGGCCGAGTGGGAGTACTGCAGCGGCTATCGACCCACGGGCAGCTGGGTCGGGACGGCGGTCGCAGCAATGGGCCGTGGCCTGTGGGTGGCGCAGGGAGTTGCGGCCCCGGAGGGCGGGGCGCGGAACAGGCCCGGGTGGTGCAGGGTGGACGGGCAATCCATGGATGGGGCTGAAACCGCGCTGCTGGAGCGAGTCCGGGGCGCGGATCACGGGCACAGGTCGCGTTTTCCCCGGAGGCAGCAACTCTCAGCCAGTTTTGCCGGCGCCGATCCAACACTTGACTTTTTTTTTTTCTGTTTTATTGGCGCCATGAAGACCCTGAGTATGCCTGTGAATTCACGCGGAGTGCTCCGCGGTTTTGCGAAGCGAGGGTGGTTTACCCTGCTGTGCTGGGCGCTGGGTCTCAACCTGGCGATTGCGTGTTATCTGTCGGCCCCCAGGCCATGTCCGGCACCTGTGTGGATCAACGGTGTGCGATGTGTGTATCTCTTGTACGGCAGTGACTATTACATGTGGTACATCGCGGCTCCGGCCGGCAGTTGGGGATTTACGCGTCTCATCAATGACAACTATCAGTGGTGCCGCTATGAGTGTGATGACGGGCAAGAACGTAGTGCGTTCACAGGGGTCATCCTGGAGAGCCCGCTGTGCCGGGGATCGGCTCACTACCCCTGAGGGATCGAAGGCGTGATGCACCGGGTGCCGGCGAAAGCTGTTGCCATCCATGAGCGCCGGCGTTCGAGAGGGCGGGGCCGCGGTGGGAAGGGAGTCGTTGTCGAAAGAGCCGGCGTCGCTTGCGCGGTGTTGCTGCTGGCGGGGTTGGGAGTGGCGGGTTGGGGGTCCGCGGCGCTCGTTCCGGCCGCCGGGGGCTCCGAGGCGCGGATCGGGGACGACCCGGCCGAGATCTTTCGGCGGTTCCTGGAGAATCCCGAGCCGGTACGACGGATGGTTTATCGCCGGTCGTTCAGCCGGCATCGGATTCTCGTTGTGGACGATCAGGGCCGGGAGCGTGCGGTGGAGCCGAGGCCGGTTCTGGAACATCTCGAATTGGCATGGCAACCGATGGGGTGGTACCGCCGCTTTGGAGAGGGGTCGCACGCGCTGTACCGAACCAAGGGATGGAAACACGTAGAATTTGAGCGGCCGGTGCCCGGGGCTGAGCCGGTGGTAGGGACAAATCCGGAATATTCGTGGTCGTTGAACAATGGACACACGCGCCTGTCCATCGTGGCTCGGCTGTCGCGGGAGGAGGCACCGAACGACTGGCATATGGCCAGGGTTCAGGACACGCAAGCGATTTACGATCTGCGGTTCGGTTTGGACGCCCTCGGCCCCGGTCGGCTGCAATGGATCAGTCCGGAGGAGTTTCTGGTGGAGGAGGTGGATTACCTGTTGTTCGGGGGAGGTCACGGGCGAATCGTGGCTTGGGACTCGCGGCAACGCCCCACGGAGCTCGTTTATGCGGCCCGGAACGCGAAGGGCAGATACGAGACTTGGAAGGTGCGTTACACGTACAGGGACGATCGCCCGTTTCCGCCGTGGCTCTATGTGGTGGAGGAAAACAGCGAGGGCCGGGGTCGGTTGTGGCATACGAACTGTGTGGATGAATTCGAGACGGGCCTGGATCCGGCAGCCCCGCGGGGTTACTACCCTGAGATGTTCCGCCGCGCGAACACGCCCTACGAGATGGTGACCCTTTATTCAAATGACGTTCGTTACATGGTCAGCCGGCAGGGGCGGCTTCATCGGCTGCCCGTCGTGCCCTACGAACCGTTGCGGCAGCCGCAGACGAACGTTTGGTTCAAGCTGTTCATGTCGGGCGTGGTGCTTGCAGGGGGAGCGGCACTGTGGTTGGGGCTGCGGCGACGGCGTGGGGCAAGTTGAGCGCAAGGGGCCGGCGATGGGCAAGGTCCCAACGTCTCTGGCGAGGCACGACCAAAGTCCGGTGTCTCCCACACACAGGGTAGGAGGAGGAGGCGCGTAGAGGGATCGGGATGGGAAACTGAAGGTGCCGGCCGGTCTGGTGTGAGGAATGGCGATGCGAGAGGAGCGACCCGTGAGCGGTAACGCGGTGGGCAGCGGGCATCTCTCATGCAGGACGGTGCGCGCCGTTGTGCGCCTGGGTGGTCTGGTGCTGGTGGTGCTGGGTCTGGCGAAGTGGAGCGTGGCTGCAGGGCTTTCAGATGGGTTCGGGCCGGGGTCGGGAGCACCTCTGGTGGTGTGGCGGATCTGGGCGGCCCTGCAGGGCGCGGTGGAACTGGCCGCAGGCGCGGCGGTGTGGTTTCTGTCCCCTCGCATCGGGAGTGCCGCGCTCGTTGCGCTGGGTGGGGCGTTCGTCCTCTGGACGGTCTGGGATCCACCGACCGGGCTCCCGTGCCCCTGCCTGGCCGGTCTGATGCATGGGAGCGGTCATGTCCGGGAGCATTCGTGGGAGTGGCGACTTGTCCTGGGGAGCTGGCTTTTTCTGATCGGTTTCCTGAGTCATCTGGCCTTGAACCGACTGCATGAATCCGAGCCGTGACTCAAGGGCCTTGGCGGCGGGTGCGCTGGTCCTGACGGTGTTGTTGGCCTGCTTCTGGTGGCGCGACCTGGGGAAGGCGATTTACGTCGGGTACGATGATCCGTGGGAACTGCTGAAGATCGGCTTTTTCGTTCGTCATCCGGAGCTGGGGGCGCGTGTCTGGAACGATCAGCCCTGGTTGCACACGCTGCTCAATGCCTGGTTGTGCCGCTCCGTTGCCCCGGGAGCCTGGATGCCGCGGCTGTTTACCATTGCGTCCGTGGCGGCGATGTGGGCGGCGGTGGGCTGGATGGGACGCGGCGTTCCGGGTGCGTTGGGGCTCACGACGGGGTTTTTGCTGGTGGCCGGCACCGACACGGGCCTGCGGCTGATGCTGAGCACGATGCTGGAGCCGGCGAGCATGGCCTGGGCGGTGGTGGCGGCCGCCCTCCTGTGCGGTGGCGTGGCGGGGCCGGGACCTCTCCGAGCCGCGCTGAGCGGACTGGTGATGGCCGCCGCGTTGCATATCAAGTTTACCGCTGCGATCACGGTGCCGGGCATGGTGTTTCTGGTGCTTCGACGGTACGGGTGGCGGGGGGCTCTGAGGTTGTTGCCGGCATGGATGACGGGTTTCGGTGCGGGGTTTGCGGGCTTGGTTTGGGCCTCCCCGTCGTTTCGCTGGGACTGGCTCCTTACTTCTCACTGGGAGGCGCGTCACAGGATCGAATCGGACTTCGAGCCACCCACACCGTTGGAGATCCTGTTGCAGGTGGAAAACCTGCCGTGGCTGTTGGCAGGGCTTGCGGGGCTGGCATGGGCCCTGCGCACGGGGGCGTCACCGGTTGAGACGTTCGCCCTGGGTTGGCTGGCCGGCGCGTTTGCGTTTGTCTGTGTGGCCCGGCCCTGGTGGTACTACTACCAGTACCACTTTCTGGTGCCTGCGTCCCTTCTGGGTGGCGGGTTTTTGGAGCGCACGCTTGCCTGCCTTGGGGCATGCGGCCCCGGTGCCCGGACGGAGGCCCGATTCGCGGGCAGTCACGGTGGACGCTTCTCACCCCCGGTCTGGTCGTGCATTCTGGTCCCGGCCACGGTGGGAGCTTTGTGGCTGGGGTTCGGACTCACGGGCACGTTGCGGACACTCATGTTCATGGGACCCGGGTTCACGCCGGCCCAGCCGTTCGTGGTGCAGATGCTTCGCGAACAGGCTCCGCGGATCCGCTGGTGTTATGGTTCGGTGGAGTATCTTGCCGAGTTGGTTCAGGCCGGGGTTTATCCACCGCCCGAGCTGCTGGTGATGTCTCCCAAGCGTTTGTGGAGTGGTCAACTCAACCTGTCGCGGTTGGCGCACATCCTGGAATCCACCGGTACGGAGCTGTTGCTGCTTCACCGGCGGCGTGAACCGGCCGACCCGAACTTTGCAGAGTGGCTGCACCGGAGGTATCGGATGTGGGAGAGCATGGGTGACGCGGAGATCTGGATTCTTCAATCGTCCGGGGCTTCCGACGCCGGCGTGCCGGTGCATTCCGATGGTTCGTGAAAAGGGAAGCCGGTGTGGGGGAACCGGGACCCGGTTTGCGGGACGACTCCTCGGGCCGGGTAGGGGTTGCTGCCCGGCGGGGCGCATGAGGGCGTACAGGCCGGGACCGCCCCCTGAGCTCTCGAGTGGCACCGAGCGAGACCTCCGGCTCTTGGGCGCCGAGCACGCGGGCCGGGGCGTCCGCTGAGATTGCCTGATGGGGATCGGTACGGACGGTGCGTTGAGGTCCGGAACGGGCGGCACGTCCGGGGCTCGACGGGCCGTGCGCGCTGGCCTAGCCTTGCCGGCGGCATGGATGCGAATCAACTCATTGACGGGCTGATTTTTTACATTGGTCTGTTGGTCCTGCTGACCTTCCATGAATACGGCCATGCGTGGATGGCGCTGCGGTGCGGGGACGACACTGCGAAGCTGCAGGGGCGCTGTTCGCTGAATCCGCTCGTGCACATTGACCCGATTGGCACGGTACTGCTGCCGCTATTGATGATTTTTTTGCCGGGTGCGGGCCGGTTTTTGGTGGGGTGGGCCAAGCCGGTGCCCGTGAACCCGTACAACCTTCGGAACCCGAATCGGGATCAGATCCTGGTGGCCATGGCCGGACCGGCCATGAACGTGTTGCTGGCCATCGTGTTGTTGGGTCTGGCGCGGGTGTTTGAACTGGTCAATGTCCCCGGTGCGGTCGGTCTCCTGGCCCAGATGGCTTACCTGAGCCTGTTGCTGTGTTTCTTCAATCTGATCCCCATTCCTCCGCTGGACGGGTCGTACGTCATGCGCCAGTTGACCGGCATGTCGCATGAGACCTACCACCGGCTGGCACAGTATGGGTTCATCATTCTGATCGTGGTGCTGCAAATTCCCATCGTGCGGCGTCTTTTGGCCGGGTTGACTCATGTTTCATGGGCGGCCATCGCCACCGTGTTCGGTCTGGGCAGCTGAGATGCGTTCCTGCACGGGGTGGGCTTGCCGCCGGTGCCGAAGCGGTGAGCGGCTCGGATGCAGAGGGGTACCGGCGGGCCGCTGGGGCTGCTCGCCTCGGGAGATCTGCAGCAGGCTTCAATTCCCTGACGGGAGCACGGACTGCGCGCGGCGCTTGAGCTCCTCGTTCCTGGTGAGGGATACGGCCCGTTGCAGGGCCAGCTGCATCGGTTCCGGCAGGGCTTGGTCGGGCCGCTGCTTGTGAAGACGTTCGGCCACGGTTATCAGGGCCGCGCAGGCCTCTTCGCGCGTGGGTTCCGGTTCGAGGAACGGCTTGATCATGGTGACGACCTCCGGAGTGGAAAGGCCGCCGACGGCTGCCAGATAGAGGCGGGCCGTGGCCGGATCCTGGACGTAACGGGCCGCCTGCCGGCACATCACGAGGCGTTGCTCGGCGGTCAGCTCGGGATCGGCTGCCCATTCGAGGAAGCGGCGCAGGGCGCTCTCACGAGTTGCGGCGTCGGGCGACGTGTCCACCAGCGCGAGCAGGGCCTCCACGACCTCGGGCCGGCGCCATTCCAGCAGAGCTTTCAGGGCGGTGGTGCGCAGCTCGGGCGGGCCGCTGCGGGCGGTGTTGAGGGTTTGTCGGAGCGCCTTGTCGCCTCCGAGCCGGGCCAGCAGGCTGTACAAGACCGGTGCCTGAACGGGGCCGGTGTTCACCAGGGCGCTGAGGACGGCTTCCGTTTCAGTCGGGCCTGCGCCGATTTTGCCGGTGAGGTCGAGCAAGGCCTGCCGGGCGGCCTCCAGTTCCTGTGGTTGTTCCAGTCGGCGCAGCTCGCTCAAGAGCCAGTTCCACTGCATCCGGTTACCCAGCCCGCCGATGAGGCGCAGGGCGGCCACGCGCACTTCGGATGGCTGCGTGCGCACGAGCCGTTGCAATCGCGGCAGGGCAGCGGCCAGGTGCCGGCGCCGAACCACGTCCATGCCGGCCAGTTTCAGGTTTGGATCCTCGTCGTCCAACAGACCGAAGATCGCATGCTCGACGCGCTTGCCGGGAAGAAAAGCCAGGGAGGCACGTGCCGCTTCGCGAAGGTCCGGATCCGGATGGAGGACCCAGGCCGCCAGGGCGTCTGCAGCACGTGAATCGCCCAACCGGCCCAGTGCACGGACGGCGGCCATCTGCACGGCCGGGTCGGGATGGTTGGTGGCCTGCAGGATGGCTGGCAGTGCCGATGGGTCGTGTCGCTCGGCCAGTGCCGACAGCAACAAGGTCTGGCGTTCGGGCGGCAGCAAGGCGACCTCACCGGCGAGGACTCTGGTGACGGCCGGGTGGGACTCGCGGTACGCGGCCTGCAGTGCTGCATGAAAGCCGGTGAGATCACCCGCCTGCAGGGTTTCCCGCAGGAGTCGGAGGTCACGTGGGCCACGACCCAGGATCGCGCCCTGCAGGGCTGCGGTCCGGATGGGGTCCGGGGCAAGGCCGGAGGCGCGCAGCCCGTCGTAGATTCGCAGCGCGTCACGATCCCGGCCGGCTGCCCGGAGTCGGTCCGCGGCACGCAGGAGCGCTTCACCGAGCACCTGGCGTTGGTCGGACGACGCGCCATCCCATGCATTCCAAAGGGCTTGGACAGCATCTGCGGTGGCGATTTCGCCAAGGGCCAGGGCGGCGGCCCGACGGACCGCCGCGTCGGCATGGGTAAGCCGGGTGGCGATCTGCGGCACGGCAGCGGGGTCGCGTCGCACACCGAGGGTGGTGAGCAGGCCGGCCAGGACTCGTCCCTGTGCGTGGGCCAGCGAGGCGCGCAGCAGCTCGTCCACTTCCGGGCCGGGCATCGGTTCGAGCGCGTAGAGGGCCATGTGCGAAAGCCCGGCGTTGGTGAGCAGTGGGGCCAGAGCGGGCAGGCACCGGGGCGTGCCGATACGGGCCAGTTCCCGGCAGGCATCGGCCTTGGTTGTGACGTCTGTGTCTGCGGACAGGATGCGTGCGCAAAGTTCGGCCTCCCTCGGGTTGGGTTCGTTGTGCGTCCGGGGCGCGGGGACGGGCCGACTGAGGCAACCTGCCGTGAGGAGGGCGCCGAGGAGTGTGCCCAGGAGAGTGGCGAATCGCAGATGCATATTCCGGGGAATCCTTCAGATGGTGTATGGGGCCCGCATGGCGCGCGAGCGCAGCCGATTGGCTTCTTCGTCATCGGGGAACTCTTCCCGTGCCGGATCATAGACGAGGTCGCGACCCACCCACATGCAGATGTTGCAGGCGTGGACCGTGCTCATCGAGTGGTGCATGACCGAGGCGTTTGCCACGGCCGGCCGTCGGGATTTCACGCAATCGAAGAAATCGCGAACATGGCTCATGGGCCGGCCGGTACGCACCAGGTATTCCTCCACCACCCGACGATATTCGCCCAGCAGCCGCGGGGAGGAGACCTCCGGCCGGGAGTAACCGTCCGCGCAGGAGGCCCAGCCTTCCGTTCCGACGAAGCGCACGCCACAGGCGCCGTGCCAGAGTTCTTCGCCCTTGGTGAGGATGAGTCGTGTGCCGTCGGTGAACTCGGCGACCATGCCCTCGCCGGTGTCGTTGTTGACGTGGTGGTAGCGTACGGGGGTCGTGTGAGCCCGATCCAGTCCCATCAACGCCTGGGCAATGGTGTGCGCGCCCCATTCGCCGATGCAACCCGTGTGGAAATCGTAGTAGCCGCGCCAACCGCCGGCGACATAGGAGGCGTTGTAGGGGCGCCAGGGACACGGTCCGAGCCAGAGGTCCCAATCCACCTCGTCGGCCGGTGGTTCGGGTTGACCCGGCAGCCAGTCGTGACGCATGAGGGCATTGTCCCAGGGCGCGATCTGGACGTACACGGTGTGGACGCGACCCAGCAGACCCTGGCGGGCGGCCTCCTGGCAGAAGACGAAATTGGCCTCGCTGAGCCGCTGGGTGCCCGTTTGGTAGACCCGACCGTACCGTTGCGCCGCCTCGAGAACGGCCCGCCCCTCGGCCAGGGTCAGGCACGACGGTTTCTCCACGTACACGTCCTTGCCTGCCTGCATGGCCCAGATGGCTGCGAGGGCGTGCCAGCGGTCGCCGGTGGCGATGAGGACCGCGTCCAGGTCGGTTCGCTCGGCCAGGAACTCGCGGAGGTCGCGGTAGGTGCGGCAATCCCGGTTGCCGTAGTGCTGGTCCACGATCCGTTTGGCATTTTCCCGTGCCTGCCGGCGGGCATCACAGATCGCCACGAATTGGACGTCCTTCTCCGGCAACATCCATCGCAATACGTGCGTGCCGCGGGCGCCCACGCCGATGACGCCCATGAGGATGCGCTCGCTGGGTGCCACGGCGCCGCCCCGGCCCAGGGCCCGGGCGGGCACGATCGCCGGGAAACCCAGGGCTGCTCCCGCAAGGGACATGCGCCGCAGAAACTCGCGGCGGCTCAGGAAAGGACGGTGGCCGGAAGGATTGCCCAATCGAGCGCACGAGGACACCGGTTCACGCATGGCCGGCAGGATAGGACGGCTGCCGGCGACAGGCGACACGTTTTTGTTCGGCCTGCAAGCAGTTGGATCGGCTGCACCGGGGCCGCCTCCATCCGGCCGGATCGGGGCAGAGGTGGTCGAAACTTCCGACAGCCGCGGAGCGTGCCGTAGAAGGTTTGCGGCCGGTCAGATGGAGCGCCGGGTCAAGCAGCCGCCCCGGGGGTCATCGGGTCGAAGCCGGACTTGACGGTTGCCCGGCCGGGGAGGATGTAAGAGGCGGAGACTGATGATGCCGACCGGGACTCAACCGACTCCGACCGGCTCACGCCGGCGTGCCTCGACTCGGTCCGTCGAACCGGACGTGCTGCACACCGCTGCCGAGGCGCTTCCCCATTTGGAGACCTCGTCGGGGGTGCGCCCGCGCAAACGCGCTTCACCCAAGGTGGCGATTCCGCGGGTGGCGTTGTTGATTGAGTCGTCCCGGGCAGCCGGCCGGGCCCTGCTGTGTGGCATTGCCCGCTACGCGCACCATCACGGGCCCTGGTCCTTTTACTGGGAGGCGCGCGGTTTGGAAAACCCCTCGCCCTCGGGCGTGGCGTTGGACGCCGACGGTGTCATCATGCGGGACACCGGCGAGGTTGAACAGGTGCTGGCCCGCGGCCTGCCCACCGTCGTGGTTTGCCACCGGCACGGTGAAATGGACGGGGTCATCAGCGTGGTAACCGACGGCGAGGTGATCGGCCGGCTGGCAGCCGAGCATCTGTTGGCCTGCGGTGTCCGGCACTTTGCCTTTTGTGGTTATAAAGACTGCACGTGGTCGGAAAGCCGCTGGGTTTCTTTTCAACGCCGGATTGCCGAGGCGGGATTCGAGGCAACGGTGTTCCGTGTCCGGGCGGAGGTGACGGGTGCGCCCTGGCAGGACCAGCGCCCCGCCATCGCGCGGTGGCTCCGGACCCTCCCGCGGCCGATCGGGTTGATGGCCTGCAACGACGACCTGGGCCACGAAGTCGTGGCCGCCTGCAAATTGGCGGGGCTCTCGGTGCCCGACGACGTGGCGGTCATCGGGGCCGACAATGATGAGGTGGTTTGCGGGTTGAGCGACCCGCCGCTTTCCAGTGTACACATCAACTTCGAACAGGCCGGTTACGAAGCGGCGGAGATCCTCGACCGGCTCATGCGGCGGGGCCGGGGCGAGACGGGCAGAATCCTGGTCCGCGCCAGCCACGTCGTGCCCCGGCGTTCCACGGATATTCTGGCCGTGGACGATCCGGTCCTGGCCCGGGGACTGCAATTCATCCGGGATCATGCACGGGAACCGTTCCTCGTGGACGACGTGGCCCGGGCGGCGGGCATTTCCAGGCGCGCCCTCGAGAAAAGGTTTCGCAGGTTTCTGGGGCGTTCCATCCTGCACGAGATCCGCCGCGTCCGCGCCGATCAGATCGCCCGGATGCTGGTGGAAACCGACCTGCCGGTGGCCGAGATTGCGCAGCGACTCGGTTTCAGCGACGTGCAACACGTGGCCCGCTACTTCCGCGCGGCCAAGCAAATGAGTCCGCTGGCCTGGCGGAAGCTCTACGGGCGCAGACCGTCGTGAACGTCCCGCCATCCCTCCCAGCGTATCAGGGATCGGCCGGAACCAGCCCGCACGCTCGCAGGGGCCAATCGGCAGCCGCGTGGTCCGGCACGGCGCACAAGTCGGACCGTGCCCCTCTCACCAAGGACGCCGGGCTCCCCGGTGGAGCCGCAAATCCCGTGAGCAGACCCGCTGGCAGGCCCGGGATCGTGCCCGCTTCGCACCTGCCCGAGTCACCGTCGGGCCTGCAGGTGGTGGTGCGGGAACAGGGACAGGGCGGAAGAAGAATCGCTCCAAGGTCACGAGGCTCCCAAGCAGATCGGCCTGGCGCCGGGGATTTGCGACTGGAGCGAACCCCGCGTGTGGAACCCGGTGAGCGTTACCTCGCCGCCGAGCAAATCGGGGGTCGCTCCGGGTGAGACGTCTGTTGGCTTTCCACGGCGTCAGAGGGTGCGGGTCCGCAGCTGTCCGGCCGCATGTCAGTCGGCCCTCCGCCCGGCGCCACAATCAGTTGTTGATCAGCATGTTGCATCCATTGACGGCAAGCGACCCGCGGATGGTCGCGCGGCGGGCAAGCGACATTTGTGACGGGTGGTTCGCAAAATGGCGAAATCTTTGCGCAAAATGGCGTTGTTTCCGGGACCGCTCACGATTAGGGTTTGGTACGGCAGGCGGTGTCCCAAACGGACGGGCCGCACCCGAACCTGAGATTCCTATGAGCAGACTGGATTCGAACAAGCCGGTTTCGCGCAAGGTGCGTCGTACCGGATTTCGTGCGTTCACCCTCATCGAGTTGCTGGTGGTGATTGCCATCATTGCCATCCTGGCCGGGATGTTGTTGCCCGCGCTTTCCCGCGCCAAGGAGCGGGCCAAGCGCATTCACTGCTTGAACAACATCAAGCAGCAGAGCACGGCCCTGTTCATGTACGCGGGCGACAACAATGACCGGCTGCCCAGCTGGCGGAACATCGGCAACTGGCTGTGGGACATCCCCCAGGCGGTCACGGACCGGTTGGGGCCGGAAGGGGTGATTCGGCCGCTGTGGTATGACCCGGGTTTTCCCGAGCAGAACGACGACGAGTTGTGGAACTTTGCAGTGAACGCGCAGGGCACGGGCTTCCGGGTCGCCGGCTACGCGTACACCTTTGACGGAACCGGTTCAGGTGGACAACCCATTTTGAACCCGACCAACGTGAACAAGAAGATCACGCCGGAGCCCATCACCCTGGGCGCGTTGACCATGCCGGCGCCGCCGCCGTCCGAACGGGTGTTGCTGGCGTGCGCCACCATCTCGCAAATGAACAACGAGATGAACCGCAACATCAATAATTACACCCAAATCCGTGGGGGCTGGAGCAAGGCCCATCGGTCGCCGCACCTCAACGGTCCCATTCCCAGTGGCGGCAACGTGGGGATGCTCGATGGCAGCGGTCGCTGGCGGAATTTCAACGAAATGCGCGTGCGCACATTGTCGGGCCCGTACTTCTGGTGGTAACCGGCCCGAGGGCCCTTGTGGATTCCACAATTTGGGATGCGTGGACCTTGCAAGAAAGAGCCGAGCGATTTCGGATAGAGACCGCCGGTGATGAGGGCGGCCGGTTTGCCGTCTTGTTCCGCCGGTGGTGTCGGGCTGTGAGACAGTCAACCGTCAAACCCACCAACAGAAGACCTGAACCTATGCGCAAAACCTGTAAATTCCTCCTGGCCGGCACGTTGGTGCTGGGGATGCAGTGGGCCCTCTGTGGCGCCACGTTGAAGAACCGTTGGAGTTTCAACGAACCCAGCGGCCAGACCACCGCCGTGGACTCGGTGGGCGGCAGGAACGCCACGCTGATGAACGGCGCCTATTTTGACGGCGCTGGATCCGTCTGGTTGAACACCCCCACGCTGCCGTCGAGCGACCCGAGCGGCGACTACGTGGCCTTGCCGCCGAACATCATTACCGGTTACACGGCCATCACGATCGAGGTCTGGTACACCCCGTTCGTCACGGCCTTCTGGAGCCGCGTTTGGGACTTCGGTAACAGCCTGAACAACAGTGGGGCGTCCACTTCGTACTTCTTCATGCGGACCGGCGATGCCAATGGTGGTGTGCTGGGCGACATCACCATCATGGTACCCGCACGAAACACGCAGCAGGTCCCCGGGCCGGTGATTACCACCGGTTCCGAGACACACCTGGTGTGGACGTCGGATGCGAACACCGGCGTGGCGCGCATTTACGTCAACGGGCAGCTCGCTGGCGAGACGCTCGGGTTTACCAACACCCCGGCCATGATTGGCGAGACCACCAACAACTGGCTGGGCCGGTCTCAGTGGGGTGCCGATCCTTACGCCAACATGAGCTACAACGAGTTCCGCATCTGGGACGGTGCACTGAACCCGCTGGAGGTTGCGGCGTCGTATGTTTCGGGACCGGACACGGTGGACCTGAACCCCGGAGCCGTCACCTCGGTGGAGCTTGATCTGCCGGCCACGCTTCTCAGGGCATCGAGCGCCAATGCGAAGGTCCTGGCACGAACAGCACGTATCCCTTTTGCGGTGGACGTGACGGGGGTGCCGGGTCTGAGCTATCGGTCTTCGAACACCAATGTGGTGGTCGTGGACGCGCGTGGCCGCGTGACCGCCGTTGGGTTGGGTAGCGCTACCATCACGGTTGAATTCACGCTCGATGGCGTGACCCGAACCGCCCAGAAAGATGTCACAGTGGTCAATCTCGAGCCCAGGCTGTTGCATCGGTACAGCTTCAACGAGGACGGAAGTTTCACGGCCACGGACAGCGTGGGCGGTGCGCATGGCACCATTCAAATCGCCGCGGAACAGCGGGGTGGTCAGGCCGTTCTGTACGGCACCGCGCTTTCGTACGTGGAATTGCCGGCGAATTTGATCACGCCGAGCACCATCACTCGCAATGCCATCACCTTTGAGGCGTGGGCCACCTTTGGCCCGAACGCCAACTGGGCTCGTCTGTTCGACTTCGGCAACACCGTGGGGTCGGACGGCGGCAACTACATCTTTTTCTGCCCGCATTCCGGCGGCGGTGATACGCGTTTCATCATCTCGAACACGCAACCCGGCTGGAGCGGCAACGGGGAACAGGGCGTGTTCATTCCGGGAACCATGGACAACTGGACCAATGTCCACATCGTGGCTGTGGTGGACTTTGGTCGGGACCTCATGGCCGTTTACACGAATGGCCGTCTGGCCGGTTTGAACACGGCCATGACGCGGGAGCTGAGTGCCATCATCAACAACTACAGCTATCTGGGGCGGTCGCTTTACGGCGCGGATCCGTATCTGAACGGGTTGATCGACGAATTCCGGATCTGGGACGGTGCGCTCAGCGCGCAGCAGATCGTGGCCAGTTACCGGGCCGGTCCCAACAACACCAACAATTCTCCGGGCCAGTTCATCAACATCGATGTGGATGCGCCGGCCCAGATCACTGCGGGCTTCCAGGCACGGGCCCGCGTCATTGGCAACTGGCAGAACGCACCGAATGTGGATCTGCTCACCGATCCGGATCTGCAGCTCACCTCGGATCGTCCGGACGTGTTGACTGTGGGATCCGGGGGTTTGCTGACGGCCGTGGCTCCAGGGACGGCCACACTCCGTATCCGTTATCAGGGGCTCGAAGCGACCAAGGAGGTTCAGGTGGTGGCTCCGAGCGCCACGCTCGTCCACCGGTGGACCTTCAATGAGACCGAAGGGATCCAGGTGGCCGATGTGGTGGGAGGTGCGCACGGGTACATCACCGTCGGCATCAACACACTCGGCGTCACCAACGCCTACTGGACCGGCGCAGGTGAACTGGTGATCAACACCAACGCCGCCCTGGGCGCCACGGACACGTACATCGACCTGCCCGACGGGATCATCTCCCGCCTGACCAACAACGCGACCTTCGAGGTGTGGGTCACGATCTACAACTCGGACGGTTGGTCGCGCGTGTTCGATTTCGGCAGTCTGCCGGGCGGGCCGGATTGGACGGCTGAACCGAACATCTTCCTCTCGCTCAACGGGCAGTTCAACTGGGTGTACGGCAACATCAGCGGCGGCGCCCTGCCCACCAGCACGAAGTTGCATCTGGTGGTGCTCTTCAACGAGCAGGAGCGCCAGGTGAAGTACTACCGCAACGGTGTGTTGGTGGCCATGAGCCAGCCGGGTGCGCTGAACCTGTCGCTCAGCCAGATCAACGACACCAACAACTGGCTGGGTCGGTCGCTGTACTCCGAGCCGATGCCGACGCCGTGGCGGGATCCCTACCTGCAGGCCGCTTACGACGAGTTCCGGATCTACTCGGGTCTGCTGACCGAGGCGCAGATCCTGGCCAACTACGCCACGGGTCCAAACCCGCCGGCCGAAGCGCCGTCACTGTCGGCCCGGATCGAGGGCAGCCAGCTGATCCTGAGCTGGCCCAGCAGCGCGGCTGGTTTCGCCCTGTACGCGACGCCCGTGCTCGGGCCCGGCGCGAGCTGGTCGGCCGTGGAGGGCACGCCCACGCTGGTCGGCGATCACTACGAGCAGGCGGTTCCGCTGGCGGGGGCTTCGCAGCGGTACTTCCGGCTGCAGAAGTAGTCTGTCGGGTCCCGTTCCGAGTCCATGATTGACACGGGCTGCACGGAGGGCGTTCCCGGTCCCCTTCGTGCAGCCCTTTCATTGTGGTTCGAATTTCCCATGGGACGCGCGCCTTGTGTTCGGGCAGAGGACCGGCAGGGCCGTAGCCGGAGGAGGCTGCCTGGCGGGCTCGCTGGGTTCGCGGCCGGCCTGTTCCTCGGGCTGGGTGTGTGCGGTGTGGACCGGGTGCTTGGTGGGGAGCCGCCGGTGCCGCGTGGTGACACTCGGATTCATGATCCGTCCACCGTCACTCGAGATGGGCCGCGCTGGTGGGTGTTCGGGACCGGCCGCGGGATCGTCTCTCGATGGTCCACCAACCGGTTGGATTGGCACGAAGGCCCATCGGTCTTCCGCGAGGCGCCGGGTTGGGCCACGGCATGGGTGCCCGGGCATCGGTTTCGGTACTGGGCGCCGGATGTGATTCGCATGGGGGACCGCTTTTACCTCTACTACTCGGTCTCTACCTGGGGGTCGAGGCAATCGGCGATCGGGCTGGCACGGGCCAGAACCTTGGACCCGGAAGCAGCCGAAGGGGGTTGGGAGGATGCCGGTCCGGTCATCCGGACCACGCCGGAGAACGATTACAACGCCATCGATCCGGCTGCGTTCCCGGACCGGGACGGCCGGCTGTGGTTGGTCTTCGGCTCTTATTGGTCGGGAATCAAGTTGGTGGAGTTGGATCCTGCCACGGGGCTGCGCAGGGATCCTGCCGCGCCGTTGGTGTCACTGGCCTGGAAGGAGGCGATAGAGGCGGCTGCCCTTTTGCGGCATGGAGACAGTTACTTCCTGTTTGTGAACTGGGGACAGTGTTGTCGGGGGACCAACAGCACCTACGAGATCCGTGTGGGCCGGAGCCACACGGTCACGGGCCCGTACCTTGACCGGGAGGGCCGCGACCTTCGGCAGGGCGGCGGCAGTCTGTTTCTGGGCAGCTCGGGTCGGTTCATCGGGCCCGGCCATGCTGCCTTTTTCGAGGCCGACGGCCGTTGGTGGGTGAGTTACCACTTTTACGATGCGAACCAGGGTGGACGCAGTGCGCTGGACATCCTGCCCTTGGAATGGGACGCGGAGGGTTGGCCCGTGGTGCAACCCCGTCGGGAATAGGATGCTCGGTTGCACGGCCCCGGGCTGTGGAACCGGTCTGGGTACGGAGTCTTGCAGACAGGAGGGACCTCCGCCTCTCTCCGGTTTTTGGTGGGGAGGGACGTGACCTTCTCATGCTGCTGGCAGGGAACGCTCGAGTCATGAACGCAATCGAATTCAAGGTATCGGCGAGATGCTTGAGTCCGTGGGCGGCGGCGATTGCTGTCCTGGGCTTGACCGGTGTGGCGGCCGCGGGTGCGACGGGTCAAGCGGGGCCACCGGGTGCCTCCGCGGTGCTCCGGGTGGATGTGCGACAAGAGGGCAGGCCGATCAGCACGAACCTGATCGGAGTGTTTTTCGAGGACATCAACTACGCCGCCGATGGCGGGTTGTATGCGGAACTGGTTCAAAACCGGTCGTTCGAGTACCAGCCCACGGCCCGGCCGGACTGGACGGCGTTGACGGCGTGGGAGACGGTGCGGCGGGGCGGAGCGGAGGGTGCTGTGGTCGTTGCGGATGCGTTCCCGATCCATCCCAACAATCCGCATTACGTGGTGTTGGAGACGCGCGTTGTCGGGCGGGGCTTCGGTTTGCGCAACGGTGGGTTTGACGGCATTGCCGTGGAGGCGGGCAGAACCTATGACTTCTCGATGTTCGGCCGGCAGTTGTTTACCGGGAATCGCTGGGGTGGCAGTGGCGTGCTGGAGGGGCCGGCAGAGTTCTCGGTGGAACTGGAGGCGCCGGATGGGACGGTGCTGGCTTCCAACCGGGTGAGCGTGGCCGGTCGGGACTGGCAGAAGGTGACGGCCACGCTGGTACCCGCACGAACCGAGGAGCGCGCGGGTCTGGTCGTGCTTTCGCGGACTCGCGGTGGTGTGGCGCTGGACATGATTTCCCTGTTCCCGCGGGACACGTTCAAGGGACGTCCGAACGGGCTGCGGGCGGATCTGGCGCAGGCGATTGCGGATTTGAAACCCCGGTTCGTGCGTTTCCCGGGCGGTTGTCTGGTTCACGGGTACGGGTTGAACAATCTGTACCGGTGGCCGCAGACCATCGGCCCGGTCGAACAACGCAGGAACCAGCCCAATCTCTGGGGCTATCACCAGAGCATGGGCCTCGGCTACTACGAGTATTTCCAATTCTGTGAGGACATCGGGGCCGAGCCGGTTCCGGTGGTGCCGGCGGGGGTGTGCTGCCAGAATGCCGATTATCAGGGAGGGACGGGCCAGCGTGGCCTGCCCCTGGAGGAGATGCCGGCGTATGTGCAGGAGGTTCTGGACCTGATCGAATGGGCCAACGGCCCGCCCGATTCCAAGTGGGGGTCGCTCCGGGCTGCGGCCGGGCACCCCGAGCCGTTCCACCTGAAGTACATCGGAGTGGGAAACGAGGAACATATCACCCCGGTTTTTAAGGAACGGTTCCGCATGATTTACGAGGCCGTCCGGAGGAAACACCCGGAAATCACCGTCATTGGCACGGTGGGACCGTTTCACAGCGGGCCCGACTACGACGAGGGCTGGCGATTTGCGGATGAGCTGAAGCTCCCCGTCGTGGACGAGCATTACTACGTCTCCCCCGCCTGGTTCTGGGAGAATCTTCAACGGTATGACCGCTACGATCGGGGTCGTTCCAAGGTTTATTTGGGCGAATACGCCGCGCACGATGTGGGACGGCGGAACACGCTGCGATCCGCCCTGGCGGAGGCGGCGTATCTGACGGCGCTGGAACGGAACGGAGACGTGGTGATCATGGCCTCCTATGCTCCATTGTTGGGCAAGGAGGGCCGCACGCAGTGGCGGCCGGACCTGATTTATTTCACCAACAGGCGTGTGTTGCGGACCGCGAACTATTACGTGCAACAACTGTTCAGTTTGAACAGTGGCGATGTGTATTTGGAGGGGGTGTTCGAGGATCCCGCAGGCCCGGCCGGGGAGGCGCTCCGGCCGGACGACTGTGTGTTTGTGGGGACGTGGGACACGCAGGCCGAGTTTGACGACGTGTGTGTGGAGGTGGACGGGCGCACGGTCTGGTTGGAGGATTTCTCGCGGCCGGAAGGCGCGTGGCGGTCGTTGAGCGGCCGGTGGTTGGCGCAGGATGGTGTGTTGCGGCAGCTTGACGATGCCACGCCGGCGCGTTGCCTGTTCACCGCGCCTCCCGGGTCCACGCGGTTCACGCTGACGCTGCGTGCCCGCAAGACCGGAGGCAGCGAGGGTTTCCTGATCGGGTTCCGGTACCGCAGTGCGGATGATTATTACTGGTGGAACCTTGGCGGTTGGGGCAACAGCCGGCACGCGTTCGAGAAGGCGGTGGACGGGGCCAAGCAGGAGATCGGCCGATCCCGGCCCGGACGAATCGAGACGGGCCGGTGGTACCAGATCCGGGTGGAGGTGGACGGGCCGAAGGTGCGTTGCCTCCTGGACGGAGAGCTGGTGCAGCAACTGGAAGATGACGGTTTTGTGCCGCGGCCGGACTTTGCCTGGTCGGCCGTTCGAGATCGGTCCACGGGCGACGCGATCGTGAAACTGGTCAACGGGAGTGGTCGGCCCCGGTGGTTGACCCTCGAGTTGCCGGGGTTGACGGACAGGCGGAGCGGGACCTTGACGGTCCTGACGCATGCGGATCCGCTGGCTGAGAACGAGTTCGGTGCACCCGACCGGATCCGGCCGCAAGTCCGGACCGTGGAGGTGAGCACACCGTTTGCCCTGGAGTTGCCTGCCTGGTCGCTGAGTGTATTACGGTTTGCCACCCGGTAAGTGGGGCCGCGTTATGATCCGACACACTGCCGGGCAGGCCGCGCCGGCGGAGGTGTGTGTGGTCCGGATCGGACTTTGACCCCGGGCTGGTTCAATTGGCGGCGAAGGTTTGCCAACGTCCCCGGATGACGGCCCGAACGGAGGGGCAGAGGGGTGGGAGTTTGTCGGGATTGAGGAAGTTGAGGTCGAAATGCCAGTTGCGCCGGGGTGGGTTGTACACGCTGCCTGTGCCCGGCCACCGATTGGTTGCCACCCGGCTCGGGTAGAGGACGATCATGGAGCCGTTGTAGGTGAGGGTGCGGCCGCTCCAGTTTTCCAGGAATCGCGGAAAGTTTTCCACGCCGCCGCTGTAGGCACCCGGCGCGGTGGGGACGATGCCGGCCAGGAAGGCGGCGTTGACGGTGGTGTCGGTCGCACTGCGATAGGACAACGACCGGTGACTGTGGGCGTCATTCCAGTTGCCTGAGAGGATGGTGATGGCGTCGGCGATGAGGGCCGCTGGCTTTGTTTGCGTGGTGTTGGTGGTGCCCCTGTGGGCGGCCGGGGCGTTGTAGTGGCCCAGGACGTAGAGAGGGTTGGGTGTGGCGACGGTCAATCCGTTGGCGGGTAACGTGGCCCCGTTGACGAGACGGACGGCCGGCAGGACCGATGAAGGGGCGGCACGCAGGTCGGCCACGTAGAGGGAATTGATGGGGCGCCCCAGAAGGGCCCGGACGGGGTTGGTGGCGGAGGAGGCCCAGGTGCTGAACTTCGCAACGTCCAGTTCGACTGCCCGGACAGTCTTGCCTTCGCGTTGATCGGTGAAGGAGACGTTGGTCCGGACGAAATTGGTGACGGCCGTCCAAGGCAGGCTGACGGAGGCCGCGGTCGTGAGGGTGCCGCCCCGGACTTCCAAGCCGGTGTCGCGGAGGATCAGGCGCAGGTCGGCTGAGTTGTAGAAGCGGGCGCGGCCCGATTCCGAGGTGGGGAGTTCGCCCGGCGGCGGGGGTTCCACGATGGCGCGAACGGCATCGGGATCGCCGGGCCCACCGATGGGCACGTTGAGGGTCATCACGCCGCTGTCGGTGCGCCCTTGGAAAACGGTGGTGCCGTTGCCGCGGCTCAACGGATCGTCCGGGTGTTTGTGGAGGTGGAGCGAGCCGGCTGTTGTGACATCGTCCAGGAAGGTGAGGGTGACTCCCGAGCTGGGATTGCAATAAATGTTGCGATTGCCGTGTACGCGGCCGCCTATCGTCATGGGCGCCCCCGGATTGATTTCCAGGTCCAGGTTGTAAAAGATGGCAAACTGGAAGATGGGGATCACGGCCAACTGCACGTCCTGTTGGACGCCCGCAGCCACCGGGTGGGTGTGGGTCAGGTCTCTGGCACGGGCGGCGATGCTGAAGGTGGCTGCGTAACCCGAGAGGCCGCGGTACTGCGACTGGAGGTTGGTGAGCGACCATGGGGTGGCCTGTTCGACCAAGATCCCGCCCGGTTCTCCGGGCGCGGCTTCGAATTCGTAGGCTGCCCATTCCGGGTTTTCTTCTTCCGTGGGGATCCGGGTCCGGTAGACGGGCAATTTGGCCACAACGGCGGCAACCCCCTGGCGGTTGTAGTCGTGGATGATCTCGCTCAGGACCTTTTCGGTGGCGGCTTCGGCTGCGTAAACGGTTTTCTGATAGTCCAGGTTGCGCCGGGTCAGTTGGGCGGTGTGGGCGGTCCAGGACATGGCGGCTGTCAGAATGGCCACCGCCACCCCGCCGAAGAGAACGACCTGGAGCAGTGCCGAACCATGGCGTGTGCCGGGTCTCAAAGGCGCAGTTTTCATATGGGATTCCTACTCCAGCGCCCTTCGGGTGATTCGCGTGCGGACCTGGTAGAAGTCATAGAGTCCGCCCGGACCCACCGCCATACTGGGGAAGAGTAGTTGGTTGAATTGCAGGGTCAGGGCGATGACGCGGTTGTTGTATGGGTTGGTTTGGACGGTCCCGGACAGATCTTCGGCGACGAAGGCGAGTTGGTTGGTGACAAAACGGGCCAGTGTTTGATGGACGCCGTTTTCCGGATCAAAGCGGACGAGCTGTTGGTTGGCCGCGTCGAGGAAATAGCGGACGAACCGGTTGGTGTCGGCCTTGTCCGTGTAGATCTGCAGCGCGTTGCCTGTCTGGGGTTGACCGGGCGACACCGGAACGAACGTGGATTCGTCCCCCCAACCCACCTGGACCCATCCGGCCTCCCGGACCTCCTTCTCCAAGAGGCTGAGGGACCTCCTGGCTTCGTCCGTGGCGCCCAGCTTGGCCCTTCCGATTCTGTCGAGCCGCAGCCCCAACAGATGGAAGGAGATCAGCCCGGCGATGACCAGGGTCAGGAGGGCCGAGGTCACCATGACCTCGGGCAGGGTGTATGCCGCACCCTGCGGCGCATGGGTGCGGGGCAGGTTGGAAGGAGGCCGCTTCATTGGTCCGGACCGCGGTAGGTGGTGACCGAGTTTGTAAAAAGGCCGCGGTGCTTGAAGTCCCAGATCGTTTCGGCGCGGATGAGTTTCAATGGCGGGTTGGTGGACACCACCACGATGCTGACGATGGAGGTGGCGTAGGGGATGTTGCTGCCGCCGGCGGGGATGTCCAACACCTCGACCCGCGGAGGGAAGTTGGTCGGAACGAGCTGGTCCACCGGTGGCGAGGCCTGTGTATCCCACTTGGCCGCGCGGGCCTGTTCCAGACGCGCCGTGGCCAGCGCCTGGGCCGAGAGCCAGTACGCGGTCCATTCCGCCCTTTGGGTCGTGATCAGGTAACCGGTGAGGACAGAACCGTAGAGTAGCCCGGCGACGGCCAGGGCCACCAGTACTTCCGTCAGGGTGTACCCTTGATTGGCAGGCTGATTTCGACAAGCCCGTACGCGTTTCATACGGCCCAACCCCATCGGATTCGCCGGTTGGCCGGGCAGCAGGTCGCGTGCCTGTCATCGACCCCCTTGTTTGCAACGTTGGACAGCCTTGGGATGGGGCACCACGCGGTCACCAGCGTCCTGTTTCAAGACATCCAGGTGCTCCCGGGGTTGGGACCAGCAGGTCGTTCGTGGCGAGCGGAAGGTGGAGTGCAGGGAATCGTGCCGTCCAAGAGTGTGTCCCATCCGATTCAGGGCGTGTTCCCCGCAAGGATCGTGATGGTGCCGGGAGGCTTTCCTGAAAGAAAGGCCAACCAACGGAACGGTTGCGGGCCCGGGATCGGGCACTGGAGGATATCGGGAGGCGCCTGCTGTCCGGCCGGTCAGGATGCGCGCGGGGTGGCTCCCGTTTGCGATGGCTGCTCGGGCTTGCCGGTGCGGGAAACCTGCCGTAACCACAAGGGCATGTCTTGTTGGGCTGCCATTTTCGATTGGGACGGGGTGATCGTGGACTCCTCTCGCGCGCATGAGCGCGCGTGGGAACGGCTGTCGGCGGAGGTGGGCCGCCCCCTCTTTCCCGGGTTTTTCCTTCGGAGTTTCGGCATGAAAAATGAACGTGTGATCCGGGAACTCCTGGGGTGGACGGCTGATCCGGCGGAACTGGCCCGGTTGGGTCTGCGGAAGGAGGAGTTGTTCCGGGAGGAGATTCGGGAGAATCCATTACAGCCGCTGCCGGGAGTCCGGGCCTTTTTGGAGCGGCTGCAAACGGCGGGCGTTTCCTGTGCGGTGGGGTCCTCGACACCCCGGGCCAACATCGAATGCGTGATTGACGGGTTGGGACTGCGCCTGATGTTCCGCGCGATCGTTACAGGTGAAGACGTTCAGAAAGGCAAGCCGGATCCCGAGGTCTTTTTGCGGGCGGCGGAACGGCTGGGGGTGCCGCCGGAACGGTGTGTGGTTTTTGAGGATGCACCGGTTGGGATCGAGGCAGCGCGGCGTGCGGGCATGCGTGTGGTCGGGGTGGCGGGTACGCATCCGGCCGAAAAGTTGGTGGGATGCGACCGGGTGGTGCACCGCTTGGACGAACTGACGGTGGAGGAGTTGTCCTCCTGGTTCGGATCGGTGGCGCCGGGGGCGGGCGTGGGAATGGCGGGCGGACCGGCTTGTGCACCCGGCCGGTTGGGCCCGGTTTGAGTGCTGCCCGCGGAGCCCACGGGTAGAGGGTGGATGGGAGCCCCGTTGTTGGCTACGGGATTTTGCTGTTTGTCTTGGGACCCGGCTTGGTTAAGAATCCGGCCGCCATGAAAGGTTTGGAACAACAGGTGGCGGTTGTGACCGGCGGCAGCCGCGGCATTGGCCGTGCCGTGGCCTTGCGGCTGGCGTCCGCCGGGGCAGACGTGGCGGTGGTGGCACGGTCCGTGGAGGCATGTATGGCCACTGTTGAAGAAGTGCGCCGCCTGGGGCGCCGTGCCTGGGCGTTTGCGGCGGACGTGTCGCAGGCGGCCAGCGTGGAGGCGGCAGCGGAGGCCATCCTGCGCGAGGCCGGCCGGGTGGACATCCTGGTCAACAACGCGGGCATTACGCGGGATGGTTTGCTGATCCGGATGAGCGAGGCCGATTGGGACGCCGTCCTGGACACGAATTTGAAGGGCGCCTTTTTGTTCACGCGGGCTTTTGCGCGCTCGATGTTGAAGCAGCGGGCGGGTCGGATCATCAACATCAGTTCGGTGATCGGGCTGATGGGGAATGCCGGGCAGACGAATTATGCCGCCAGCAAGGCCGGTCTGATCGGGTTCACCAAATCGTGTGCCCGGGAGTTCGCTTCGCGTGGCGTGACGGTCAACGCGGTGGCGCCGGGGTTCATCGAGACGGACATGACCGCGGTGCTGAACGAGGAACAGCGGCAGGCGATTCTGTCGCGGGTGCCGATGGGTTGCCTGGGCCGGCCGGAGGACGTGGCGCATGTGGTGTGGTTTCTGGCGTTGCCGGAGTCGCGATACATCACCGGGCAGGTCTTGACGGTGGACGGCGGACTGGTCATGTAAAGGGCGGCGCGGACGGCGCCGGAGACGGTTTTTCGGGGCTTGACGCCCCGGGAGGGGTTCCATAGACACAGAGCAACAAAGACCGAGCAACTGGAGAGACCCATGGCTGAAAACAGCATCGAACAGAGAGTCAAAAAGATCATTGTCGAGCAGTTGGACGTGAACCCGGATCAGGTCACGCCGGAAGCACGGTTGATCGATGATCTGGGGGCCGACTCGCTCGACGCGGTGGAGCTGATCATGGCCCTGGAGGAGGAATTTGGCCATGACATCCCCGACGAACAGGCGGAAAAAATGCAGACCGTCGGGGACATCATCAAATACATCGAGGAATTGGAAGCGGAATAGGGGCCGAAACGGATGGAGCGGGGCAGGGCGGCGGTCCGGCCGCGCGCGCTGCCCCTTTTGAGTTTATGGGAGGAAGTTTCTGCGAGCGCCGTGTGGTGGTGACCGGGCTGGGCGTGGTCACCCCGCTGGGTACCACCCTGGAGACGTTCTGGGAGAACCTGATCGCCGGGCGCTGCGGGATCCATCGGATCAGCCGGTTCGATCCATCACCGTTCGCCACCCAGATCGCGGCCGAGGTCCGGGATTTTGATCCTTCCCCGGCCTTTCCCTCGGCCAAGGAACTTCGGCGCACCGACCGGTTCGCCCAGTTCGGCATCTACGCCGCCTGGGCGGCTTTGAAGGACTCGGGTGCCGACCTGGACAAGCTGAACCGGGAGGAGATCGGGGTGATCATCGGTTCGGGTATCGGTGGTTTGGAAACCACGACGCAGCAGCACCAGGTCCTGCTGGAGCGGGGGCCCAACCGGCTGTCGGCGTTCATGATCCCGATGCTGATCAGCAACATGGCCTCGGGCATGTTCTCGATGTACTACGGCCTGAAGGGCCCGAACTACGCCACCTGCTCGGCCTGTGCCACTGCCAACCATGCCATCGGCGAGGCATGGCGCACGATCAAGGCGGGCGACGCGGTCATGATGTTCGCCGGTGGCGCCGAGGCGACCATTGTGCCCATCGGCATTGGCGGCTTTTGTGCCATGCGCGCCATGAGCACCCGGAACGACGATCCCCAGCGGGCCTCCCGGCCTTTCGATCGCGAACGCGACGGCTTTGTGATGGGGGAGGGCGCGGGCGTGATCGTGTTGGAGGAGCTGGAACACGCCAAGCGGCGCGGCGCGCGCATCTACTGCGAGGTGGTCGGCTATGGCAACACGGCGGACGCCCACCACCTGACCGCTCCTTCGCCGGGCGGTGAGGGGGCGGCCCGTTGCATGCGGATGGCGCTGCGCAACGGCCGGTTGAATCCGGAGGACGTCACCTACATCAACGCGCACGGGACCTCCACTCCCGCGGGTGACGTGGCTGAGACCCAGGCGATCAAGGCCGTGTTCGGCGAGCACGCGCGGCGGCTGGCGGTCAGTTCCATCAAGGGCGCCGTGGGCCACATGCTGGGTGCGGCCGGTGCGGTGGAGATGGCTGCCTCGGTCCTGGCGCTGTGGCATGGCGTGGTGCCGCCCACCATCAACTACGAGGTGCCGGATCCCGAATGCGATCTGGACTATGTGCCGAACACGGCCCGGGAGCTCAAAATCCACGCTTTCATCAACAACTCCTTCGGCTTCGGCGGGCACAACGCCAGCATAGCGGCGAAACGATTCGAGGGTTGAAACACCCGCGGGCACGGTCCGGGCGGATCCGGCCCGCGCTGCCGGCATGAACGCGCTGGCCTGGATCGAAACGAAGCGCGACGGGGGCGTCCTGTCGGACGCCGACTGGCGCGCGTTCGTCCGGGCCGTGGTGGAGGGGACCGTTCCGGACTACCAGATCAGCGCACTGCTCATGGCAGTGTACTTCCGCGGCCTGAGCGAGGCGGAGACCGCCGCGCTCACCCTGGCCATGCGCGATTCGGGCCGGACGTTCACCTGGCCGGGCGACTCGCGGCCTGTCGTGGACAAACATTCCACCGGCGGCGTGGGCGACAAAGTGTCGCTGCCGCTGGCGCCGCTGCTGGCGGCGCTCGGGTTTCGCGTGCCCATGATCTCCGGGCGCAGCCTCGGCATCACCGGAGGCACGCTCGACAAACTGGAGTCCATCCCGGGTTGCCGCACCCGCCTTCCGCCGGAGGCCTTTCAGGCGCAGGTCCAGGAGGTGGGCTGCGCCATTGTGGGACAGACCGAGGACCTCGTGCCCGCCGACCGGAAACTCTACGCTTTGCGCGACGCGACCGGGACCGTTCCCAGCGTGCCGCTGATCACCAGCTCGATTCTCTCCAAGAAACTGGCCGAAGGCATTGAAGCCCTTGTCCTGGACGTCAAGTGCGGCCGGGCCGCGTTCATGCGGGACCTGGATTCGGCCGGGGCGCTGGCCCATTCGATGCTCCGACTGGCCACCGCGTGCGGGGTGCGAACCACCGCCCTGGTCACCGCAATGGATCACCCCATTGGCCGGGCGGCGGGCAACTGGCTCGAGGTCAAAGACACCCACGAGTTCCTTGTCGCTTGTGCGGAAAGTCGGCCCGGCTCCGACCGGACAGCCGGGTGGAACGATCTGGAGCGGCTCGTGGTGGAATGCGCGGCTCATCTGTTGAGGCTCACCGGACGTGCGGGCGGGATGGACGAGGCGCGGGAGCAGGTGCGAGCCTGTCTGTATTCGCCCGAACCATTGCGGGTCTGGCGGCGGATGCTGGCCACCCAGGGTGCGGACCTTGATGCCTTTGAGCGTGCACTGGGCCGCGACACACTGGCACCGTGTGTCCGGGAAGTGCATGCCGTTGAGGACGGCTGGGTCACGGATTGTGACGCCCGGATCGTGGGCGAAATCGTGCGTGATCTCGGAGGCGGGCGGCGGAAGGCGGAGGACTCCGTGGACGCGCGCGTGGGAGTGGATCGGCTGGTGAAGGTTGGCGAAAAGGTGCACCGCGGCGATCTGCTGGCCCGGGTGCACGGGCCGGATGCGGAGCGAACCCGGGCAGCGGCAGCGCGTCTGGAAAAGGCCTTTCGGATCGGCACGTCCCGGCTTCACCCTGCCGGGCCGATACTGTGGGAAGTGGGGGTGACAGTCAGCCGTTGATTGCTTGTTCCGGGTGCCACAGGGCGGGGCAATCACCGGGAGAAACGGCTCGTGGGTTTTCTGCAACTCCGGGCCTTGACACTTTTTTTTTTTTGTACATGTACACTAAAGGGTAGGAAAACAACATGGTCCTCACTTCCGTTTCGCTTCACCAGGAATCCTCGCATGGCTCGCGCCGCTGCGACCATCCTGCTGGCGAGTGGTGTTTCTGCCATGGCTTGTTGGCTCGGCTTCGACAAGGATTGTCCGAACCCGATTTATTACGGGGGAGAGCTGTGCTGGCTTCTGGACGAAACCGATACCTTCCCGTGGGTGACTCGGGCGTATGGTACCTGGGCATACACGAGCTACTACGGCGATCAGGAGAAGCATTGTACCTACCTGTGCCCTACTCACGGCGCCCAGCACTTCTTCACAGGTGCATATCCCACCGGGAATCGGGTGTATTGCCCGCCAGGACCGTAAAGTGGGAAAGGCTCAGGGGACTGCGGATCAATACCGAGCCGAGCACCGCCACAAGCGGGGGAGCGTTTCCATCGGGCGGGCTGATCGGCACCCTGCCTCGCGCACGAGGCAGGGAGGGGGCTGTGTCCGTCCGGCGCACCTTCCGGATGGCCTGCGGTTTCGCCCGACCAGGGCAGTGTGCGTGTAAAAGGTCTCTCAAGCCCATGATGTCGCCTTGTGCTCCCATCTCCGCGGCATGGCGCTTCTGCCGATTGATCATGTGGCACGCTGTCAGCCGGGTGCCGAGGCTGTTCCTCTTACTTCTGAGTGTTTGCGGGACAGTTACGGTCGGTCGGGGGCCGGGCTACGCGGCAGATGAAGGCATCAGTTTCCGTGAATTTTTGGCGGAAACGCCCTGGATACGGCATGTCGTCTACCGCAGGTCGCTGAGCTATGAGCGGGTCCGCGCGGCTGACAGACCCGGGGCGCCCGAAGAGCTGTTGCCGCGACTCCATGTGCTCGGTGAGTACGAAGGGGCGTGGCAACCGAAAGGCTGGTACCTGCGGTGTTTCATGGACATTCTTTATCCTTTGTACAGCGCCAAGGAAGGCTGGCTCTTTACCAACGTGCCGGAACCCGGTCTGGAATATGTCATCGGCGCCAATGAGGAATACCAGTGGCGGATTTCTCCCCGGCATGCGGTTGTGACGATCGATCCTCTGCCGGGCCGGCCGGGGCACGTGGGTTCCATGGGGGTTGTGCACGCCTATTATGAATCGCAGCTACGTCGGATGCTGCGCCTGGGGTTGGATCTCATGGGGCTGGGCCGGCTGGCCTGGCAGGACGAGCGTCGTTTCACAGTGGAACCGAGCGTGCTCACCGGCGTTTACAAGTGGCCGAACCCTGGTGGACGCGGTGAGATTGTGCGGCTTGACGAGCTGGGCCGGCCGCTGGAGGTGGTATACCAGGTGCGCGGCAGCGCACCCGATACGCCGCCGGTTCGCGTTCTTTATTCTTACAAGGAGGGTGTGCGGTTTCCTCCCCACGGAATCCTGGTGTTTGAGGAGGTTCCGGGAGAGGGGTTGGTAGTCCACACGAATTATATTGACGAACTGGTCGTGGGCTTGGACCCGCAGGCTCCTCGAGGCTATTATCCGGAGCAGTTTCGTTCAACGCGAGTTCCGCTCAGCCGGCTCCTCGTGTGGTCCAACCTCACCCGGTACGAAATCACCCGAGACGGCCAGTGGATAGAGGCGCCGACCCCGGCCTATGAACCTCTTCCCGAGGAAGTATCTTCCAGGTTCCTTCGCAATTTACTTTTTGGGGTTGTCATGCTGGGGCTGCTGGCGGCTGGTTGGATGTGGTGGCGTTTCAGAAGAGTCGCCACAGATCGGTCTGGCAAGTCGGCGCCGTCCTGAGAAGGGTTCGATGTCCCGGGGAGGTCGGGGCCCGGGTGTCGCGGTGGTTTGACGTCTTAAGAGGCTGACCGGCCGGATCCCGGTGAGAGTTCATCCGGCAGGGTGTGAGGTTTTGTGGTGGGAAGCTGCGTATGGCCGGGGCCGGTGGGAATTGGTGCGTGTGTTGGCGCTTGAGGTGGCAGATGAGTCGCCTGAGGATTCCAGATGCTTCAAGGACGGGTGTGAGCGGGATCGTAACTGCGGTATTGCGGATGGCTGGTGGGGTCCTTTTTGTGGCGGGGCTGTTGTCGCTCGTCGAGCCCGCGAACGGCCCGACCGGCGCGGAATCTGGTGGAGAGAGTATTGGGGTGCCACATTTGCAGTGGGTGGGCTGGGCGGAGATGGCTGCGGGCGCGGTGGTGGCTTTGGCGCCGCCTGCTATAGGGATGGGAGTGCTGACCGGCACCGGAGCGGTCCTGCTGGGATGGCGCGGATGGTTTTTGGAGGCTGGGGCTCCATGTCCCTGTTTGGCGGGACTGCGGCAGCGGCTCGGATTCACTGCGCAGAGCTGGGACCCCTGGATGCGCGCCCTTGCTGCGTGGTTTTTGATGGCGGGTTTGGCGTGCATGTTCGTCCTGTGGATGGGCCGGGAACGGTGTCGGAAACCTGTCGCACGGGAGGTTGTTCCGGGTCTTGGGATGGTCCTGTTCCTGTTCTGGAGCTTGTTCTGGTGGACGGGTGCGTATCGGGAGGTGCTGGTGGGGGTGGATGATTGTTTTGAGCTGCCCAAGATGCTTTTTTTGGCCCGACATCCTGATCTGGCGAGGGCAGCTTACAATGATCAGCCCTGGCTTCACACGCTGATCAATGCCCGATTGATGCGTTGGTTGGGCGAGGAGGTTCTATGGCCGCGATTGTTTCAGATGTTCTCAGTGTCTGCTTTTTGGATGGCCGTGGGGTGGCTGGGGCAGCGGCAGCTCGGTGTTGCAGGCCTGCTGGGGGCGGCTGTCCTCATGCTGAGCAATCAGGAGACCGTGCCGTTGTGGTTCAGTGTGATGTTGGAGCCGGCGGCCCTGGCCTGGGCGTGTGTGTCGGCGGCGTGTTTGTATCGGCCCGGGGGGTTGCCTCGCCATTGGCAGGTGGTTTTGTCGGGCGTGGTGATGGCCGCGGCTGCACACATGAAGCTGACCGCGGCAGTTGCCGCTCCGGGCCTGGTGGCGCTGGTGGCGTCCCAGTATGGATGGATGGCCGGCATCAGAATGCTCCTGCCGTGGATGGCGGGGTTTCTACCTGCCTTCGGACTTTTCGCATTCATATCCCCGAACTTTCATTGGGGTTGGTTGCTGGGTGTGCACTGGGAAGCACGACACACGCTCACCGTCGAGGTTCTCGACGTCGAGATGTGGGGCCTTTTCTTGCGGTCCGGATGGCTGCCGACGGGAGTGGCGGGTCTCGCGGGACTATGGATCGTGTTGAGGCGGCGAGATCCAGCCATCGGATGGTGGGCGGTGGGGATGCTTTGCGGGGCGCTTGCATTTCTGGGGATCGCACGTCCCTGGTGGCCCATGTACCAACTGCAGTTTCAGATCCCGATGGCCGTCCTTGGTGGTCTGGCCGTTCAGCAGGCGTGGTGGAACTTGCGCGACGTCGCGGTGGTGGCAGTTCGGGGGGGACCGGCGGGTGTGGGAAGGCCGGTGGATACCCGGTGGTTGGCCTCGGGATTCGTGAAGGTGTTGGCGTTGCCCACCCTGGCTGCTCTATGGATCGGGCCGGGTGCGGCCGAGATAGGGCTGGGACTGCCGAGGATGCGGGAGATGACGTGGCTGGTGAATCCGGGTCGTCTCGAGCTGTTACGGCTGTTTGCACCGAAGGTTCGGTGGGTGTACGGCTCGCCGGAGACGGGCGGTGAGCGGTTTCTGGCCGGTGTATGTCCGCCGCCGGAGTTGTTGGTGGTGTCGGGCAAACGCCTGGCCAGTGGGACGCTGGATGCCCGGCGTTACAGGGAATTGATACAATCTTCCAGGCCTGAAGTCTTGATTCTCTCGCGACGTGATCTTGCGGACCCGGCGCTTTTGGCATGGGTGCGGGATACTTACGAATGCGTTCATCGGACGGAGACCCATGACATGTGGGTTGTTCGGTCTCTGCTGCCTCAGGGGGCAGTATTACAGGATCTCCGACCGTCGCTCCTGGGCCCGTCCCACGGGATGTGATGCCGGGGTGGGAGCCTCCGGGAGTGTGAGGAGAAAACAAGCCGGCGAGGAGGACACGGCGGTTGTGGGCAAGCGAGCGACGCGGTGTTTTTTAGGCGGTGGCGGCCGGGCGGGCGCACGAGGGAATGTGTGTGTGTGGAGCGGCTGGTGAAGGTGGGTGAACGGATGCGTGGAGGCGAGGTCCTGGGGCGTGCGCACGAGCTGGACGCGGATCGGACCCGGAAAGCGGAGGCGCAGATGGCGAGGGGCATGGAGAGCCGGCGAATTGCGGATGTCCCCGGCGGGCGGGTCCTGATCAGCGTGGGGTTGGCAGGTGTGGACTGAGCGCCCGTTCTTGAGGGTGGTCGCAAGGGCAGTCGGGGGCAACCCGGGGCACACGGGTTATGGGAACGGCTTGTCTCCGTGCACGGAGGGTTGCGGCCTTTTGGTGGATCGGATGGTTCAGGGGTTGCGCGGCGAAGCCGGGCCGGGCTCCGGCGGAGGTTTGGAGATGTTGGGGGCGATGGACCGGTGGCAAGAAGACCGCGAGGGATCGGGACGGGCCCGAACGGATACCATACTTCGTTGACGGGCGGGCTGTCGCGGCCGTATGGCTCGTCACCTCGGGCGCACGACGGGGAGGGGCAGGCGGGCGGTTGAAGAGGGAAGTGGTATGTTAGCGTATGGAAGTGAGTATTCATCCGGCGCTGGCCGGGCATCTGGGGGAGGCGGTGCGCTTGTTGCGCCGCCGGCTGCGCAAGCGTTTGGAGCGGGTCCGGCGCGATCCTGATCCGGAGGGTGTCCATCAGTTGCGCGTGGAGACGCGGCGGGCCCTGGCGCTGGTGGACCTGGTCCGTGCGGCCGGACTGACCCGGAAAACGCGCAAGTTGCGGAAGGCGTTGAAACGGCAATTGGACGCATTCGACGAGGTGCGCGATCTGCACATCTGTCGGCAGCGCCTTCGGGAGGTGGCGGACGCGCCCGGGGAGGTCGAACCCCTGGCGACGTTGTGGGCGAAGCGGGAGGAGAAGATGGCCCGGTCGGTGGCGCGGAGGCTTTCCGGCCGGTCTTTGAAGGAAGGGGAGAAGCGCTTGAAGAAGTTGGAAAAAGTGCTGGGGCGGGCCGCTCGGGCCGAGGGGGAGGAACCGGTCCGGGGCGCGGTGGCGGGAGTGTTGGAGCCCCTGTTCGCGGAGGTTCAGCGGCGGTCTCGGTTGGTTCGGACACCGGCCGGGGTTCACCGTTTGCGGGTGGCGTTCAAGAAGTACCGTTACGCCTGCGAGATGTTGCGGCCCTTCCTGTCCGGTCTTTCTGATGCCGTCCTTGCTGCGATGCTTGAGTTTCACGGGCTGATGGGGGATTTGCAGGATCATGCGGTGCTGCGGGGGGCGGTGCGGCGGGACGCGGCGAAGGCGGGTTTACCCGGGACGGTGCATCGGGCGTTGCTGCGGAAGCTTCAGGAACGTCAGGTTGAGATTCTTCAGCGGTGTCAGGCTACGGTGCGGCAACTGGCCTCGTGGCGGCCTTCCGGACTGGCGCGGCCGCGGTCCCGGTGACATGCTCGGCGTGTGAAGCTGTACCTGCTGCGTCATGCTGAAGCTGAGGACTTCCGGGAGACCGCCTCCGGTTCGGACGCGGAACGGGCGTTGACGCCGAAGGGGCGACGCCGGGTGAGATGCCTGGCTCACGCGCTGCGGCAGCGGAAGGTCGAGTGTGATTTGTTGTGGACGAGTCCGCTGACGCGCGCGTTGCAGACGGCCGAGCTGATGGCGCGCGGCCTGCGCATGGCCCGGCCGCCGGTGGTGGTGGATTGTCTGGCTCCGGATCGGACCGCTCGCGAGGTGGTGGCGGAGTTGCAGGGGCTGCGGCCCTTGCCGGACGCGCTGATGCTGGTGGGGCACGAACCGATGTTGAGTCGTCTGGCGGCATGGTTGTGCACGGGCGATCCCGAGGGGCTGGGCCTGGATCTGAAAAAGTGCGGCCTGATCCGATTGGATTTGGACAAGATTCAGGCCGGTCGCTGCGCGACGTTGGAGTGGTTGATTGCGCCCCGGTGGTTCGCCATGGATTGAGGCCGGCGTGAGGCGTCCCGGGCGCGTGCCTATTCTGGCGGTGCCGGTGTGACGACCCGATAGAACCGGGTGGCGTGGGTTTCCGTTTCCGGAGCGAGCTCGACGGTGCGCGGTTCCGGACCGGGGACGATCAGCTGGACGGTGATCCAACTGCCTGCGTTCAGCTCTGCGGTGGCCTGCACGGCATAGGATCGGTAGGGCTGTGCCACGAAGCGCAATCGGAGCGGCCCGGGGCCGGGTTCGCGGATCACCTCGAGGGCGAGCCGGCTTTGGGGATCGTGCGGATCCGTGCCGGCCGCGTACTCCTGTCGGTTGGGCAACCCGTCGCCGTCGCTGTCCTGCGCGCCGTCTGCGGGGCTGAGCGGGTCGAGTCCGTGGCGGCTTTCATACCAGTCGGGGAGGCCATCGCCGTCGGAATCTGTGGGCTTGGGGGTGTTGGGCCGGCCTGGTGTGGGTGGCCCGCCTGCCCAGTGGAGGGGCTCGTTTCCGTAGAGCCGGGGCTCGACCTTTTGGAGGGAGGCACCTTGGCCGTCGGCCTCGGCGGGCCAGGGCGGCTGGTCGTCGTAGCTGACGCGGTCCACCTGAACGTACGGGACGAAGCCGGGTTCGGGGCTGTCGGGTCCCTCGGGCCGGTCGGGCGCCAGCAGCAGGAGCGTTTCACCTGCGTTGTCGAGTGAACCGGCGAACGGGCCGGTGAGCGGCACGGTGTCGGGCATGTTGAATCGCGCGCGGAAGGCCGCTTCGCGGGCGGGCTCGGCGGAGGGATCGAAGTCGGTGATCACGATGAATCCGCCCGGTGGGAGGACCGTGCCGGTGGGGAAGTCGAATGACACGGCGCCGCCGAATTTCCAGCGGTTGGTGGGATGCTGCGGGTCGTACAACGGCACGGCGGCAGAGGTCACGTTTTGGAGCTCGATCCATTCCTCGGATCCGTCGGGTCCACCCGAGGGGTGGTAATGGATTTCGTGAATGACGACGGGTCCGACCCGTGGCGGTGCGTTGGGGGCGCCGCGGCCGGTGCGGAACTGTTCGAGCGAGGCCGGCTGATCCACACCGAAGGTCGGTCGCTCCAAGGGTGCAAAGTCGGTTCCGGCCGAGGTTACGATCCGTCCGAATGCCTGACCATTGAACGAGGCGCCCCAGGCCACGCGGTCGCGGTAGCCGGTTTCCTGGCCGTCCCGGATTTCGGTCAGCCAGAGCTCCTCGCCGTGGGTGGAGCTGAGGGCGAAGGCGCGGTCGCCGCCCTGCGGGTCGTTGAGCTGGGCTTCATACACCACGAGGAAACCGCCGGGTTCGAGAATGGTTCCTTCGGGGAACCGGTATTTCCAGCGGTTACGGGGGTTGTTGCTGAGTGCCCAGCCACTGATGTCCACGGGCTGATCGCTGCGGTTGTGCAATTCCACGGCGTCCTCGAAGGGCGGGTCGGTATGGGCAAGGACCTCGTGGATGACGACGTTTGAGAGTGGCAGGTAGTTGCTGGCGGCGGGAGTGGGGGTTTGGGCAAAGGTGACGATGTTGGTGGAACCGTCGGGCAGGCGGCCTTGGGAGGCACCCGGCCGGGCGGGGCCGAACGAAACCTGGTCGAGAACTTGCCAGACGTTGTTCTGGATGCGGTAGAGGACCAGCACTTCGCCGCTTTCGGCCAGGGCGAAGGCGGTGTGATCGGCGCCCTGGGCGGTGTCTGCATCGGCCACGAATCGTGCGAAATCGCCCGGGCCGATGAAACTGAGCGGGGGCACCCGGAACCGTTCCCGACCGGCCAGCGAGGGATCGTCGGTCAAGATCAAGCCCTCGAGAGCAACCGGAGAGGATCCGCTGTTGTAGAGCTCGAACCAGTCGGGTCCGGTCTGTGGCCGGGCCATCCATTCGTTGAAGCGGAGGTGGGCGGGCGAATCGAGTGGGGCCGGGGCACTGTTGGGGGCGCCCGGTGTGGGCCTGCTCAGGAGGGTGAAGCGGTCACCTGAGATCCCGATGGACAGGTCCGGGACCTGTGGCCCGTACGAGACGCTGTCCACCAACCGGCCGGCGGGGTCCCAGAGGCGGACGGTGGCGGCCTCACCGGGCAGGGGGCGACCCAGGTTGAAGCGGCCGGGTCCATGTTCGACCGGTGCATCCGGGTCGCACCAGATCACGAGGTAACCGAACGGTGGGAGGAAGGTGCCTGTGGCGAAGGTCCAGGCGCGGCTGAAGTCGGTATCGAGCCCGATGCGGTAGCCGGAGAGGTCCATGGTGGTGCTGGTGGGGTTGTGGAGTTCGAGGAAATCGGCCGGGCGGTTGTCGAAGAGTAGAGATTGGTTGCGGGCCAGGATTTCGTGGATGCGGGGGCCGGCGGCCAGGTCCCATTGGTTGCTGGCGCCGGGTGTGGGCACCGCCAGGGCCATCCAGAAGTCGCTGCCGTCCGGTACCCGACCGAGCGAAAGGTTGCCCTGGTTGGCGACATACTCGATTTCTTCGAGCTTTACCGCTGCGGCATCGTAGAGGACCAATGCTCCCGAGGGCGGGATTCGCAGCAGCAACCGATCCGGGCGCGGCTCCGTGGCGAGCCGGATCCAAGCGTGTCCCAACGGCCCGAGATAGGCGCGCGGCCACCATCGAGCCACCGTGTCGCCGACTGCGACGTACAGGCCCTCCAGTGAGGCGGGCAGATCGGGGGAGCGGTTGAACCATTCGATCCAGCCCGGGTTGTCCGGGCCCGTTTCGGGCGACCATTCGTTGATGGTCAGCATGCCCGGATCGGCCAGGGCCGCCGGCTGGTTGGCCGCACCGGGGGTTGGCTGGCCCAGGGTCCAGTCGCCCTGCCATCGGGCCAGTGTGAAGTCCGGTGCTTGGAGGCCGAAGACCACGCCATCCACACGGTTGGTTGCGGCGTCGTAAAGGAAGACGGCGTCACCTTCCCGGTCCAGGCCGAAGGGCGCATGGATTTCTTCGGGCCGGGGCTCGGGCGGGTTGCACCACACGACCAGGTAACCGCCCGGCGGGAGGATCGTGCCCCCGGGAAAGACGAATTTGCGCGGGTTTGAATCGTCGGTGAGGCTCCAGCCGGAAAGGTCCACGGCGGTTTGGCCGGAGTTGTGCAGTTCGATCCAGTCCGGGTAGACGCCTCCGTGGGGGACAGCCCCGCGATTGTCGGCCATGACCTCGTGGATGCGGACCGGCGGTGCGGGCACGGGGTTGGGGGGCTGTCCCGGGCTGCCGCCGGGGGTGGGGCTGGCCCGCCAGTTCATCGGGTCGAACGGGTTGGCCCAGGGATCCACCATTTCCAGTGAGGGGCCGCGGCCGTCGGGTTCGGTGGGCCAGCCGGGTTCGTCGTCATAGGTGACGGCGGCCAGGACTTTGCCGGTTGGATCCCGCAGGATGATGGACTCGCCGCCGTTGGCGAGGTTGCCGGCGTACCATCCCACGGGCAGCACGCCCGGATAGCGTGCCAGCCAGGCGTTGGTGTGGGTGTTGGAAGCCAGGACCCAGTGCGCACCGGGCGGGATGACGCTTCCGGCCGGGAACCGGAACGAGATCCCTGCGAACTCGCAGCCGCTCAGGTCCACGGCTGTATGGCCGAGGTTGGCCAGCTCGAGAAACTCCTCCTGACCACCTGCTGCCGGGTTGTAATGGAGCTCGGTGATGCGGATGGTGGAACCGAGCTGACCGACCCGGAAGGTACGTTCTGCGAGGGCGCTCCAGGTGGTGCCGACGAGTGACCGTGCCCGGATGGTGACCTCGCCGGAGATCCGGATGGGGCCCGTGCAGGGCAGGGCCCAGGGCGCGACGGCTCCGGTGAATGGCACGCGCGGATCCAGGCCGTTGGTGGTGTAGTAAATGGTGCCGGCCTCGTTGGTCAGGACCAGTTCGAACCCGGCGGGCACCCGGCCTTCGGGTGCGAGGAACGCCGGGGTGTTGGTGAAGTGGTAGAGCCCCTGCTGATGCAGTTGCTGGAAGTAGATCGGGGTGCGGGCGCGGATCCATTGCTCGAGGGCCGGGTCGAAGTCCGGCATCAGTTCGGACAACTGCTCGCGGAGCTCTGACAGGCGGGCCAGGATATGATCGAGGTCCAACGCGCCCCCGGGTGAAAAATGTTTGTGCACCCGATCGGCCCAGAGCAGGCGAAATTCCCCGCTGAGCCGCAGCCGTTGATAGAGTTGGGCGATTTCGGACGAGCCGGTGCTGGCCAGGCCGGAATCCCAAGGGCCCGACCCGCTCATGGTGAAGGTGTTGAGGGTGACGCTGCGATTACCCCAGCCCATGGCCCATTCGGCGTCCCACACCACGAAACGCCACGGCCCGCCGGCACGATCCCGGCCGGCGCGCCAGTTGTTGCCCGGCCAGTCGCCCGTGGCCGCCCAGGTGTTGAGGATCAGGTAATCGGCAAAGTTGGTGAGATCCAACCAGCGTGCGATGTTGCTGTAGACCGTCGGCACGGCGGGCGACTGGGTCCAGACGTAGTTCACCAAGGCCTGAAAATCGGCGCGGTCCCCGTCCACCACGCCTGCTTGCCCGGCCGATTGCGCCCAGGCGGGGCCGACGACATCCCATTCGGGGCTGCCGCCCAGGTGTTCTTGGAAGAACTCCTCGTGCACCCGTTCGCAGGGGTTGTACCAGGGTGAGGCGGTGTAGTAGCGGCCGTTGAGGAAGACGATCGCCAGGGTGCCGTGGGAGGCCGGTTGTCCCATGTCGGCCGACAAACGCCGCGTCAATTCGTCGCGCACGAACGGGTTGCCCTGTTCGTTGAAGCCCGCCCGCAGCACCAGCTGATCGAATCGTTGCACGTGGGTGGTGGGGAAGAGGGGGTACTCGAGCCGGCCCGGTCCGTAATCGCCCCGGAAATAGAGTCGGTAGGAGAACTTGCTGGTGGGTTGAAGGCGGGGCCGCTGGTAGTCGCTGCCGTGGACGCGGATGCCGGCGTCGGCTTGGAAACCGCCGCCGTCTTTTTCGATCCACTCCACCGACACGGGACGTTCCCAAGCCAGGCCGTGTTGGGAAGGGTTGTGATAGTCGCCGGGGGCCAACGGTTGCCAGGGCCCGCCGGCGTAGGTGCCTCCTTCGATGCCCAGAATACCCGTGGGGCCGTAGAGATGATTGGACGCCGTGACCAGCGAGAGCGTGGGGAGCGAACGCAGTGCAGGGGGCAACCCGAAGAAGTAACTGTGCGTGACGGTGCGTGAGGGCAGGTAGCCGTCCTTGAATGCCGCTGCGCGGAAAAGGGTTGTCCGGTCAATGCGCAGCCGGCCCGGAAAGACCGGGCTTTGCCGCGTCGGTTCGCTCCCGTCGGTGGTGTAGTGGAACTCCACGTCCGGCGTTTCGCAGGAGAGGATCAGATCGAACGGGATTTCGAAGTGCCCGCGTTGGACGTTGACCTGCACGGGTGCACAGACGCCGACGATGGAGCCGGGCCCGTTGGGCGCGCCGGGTGTGGGCGAGTCGTAGTAGCGCCATTGGCCGTCTGGTGCCAATCCGTAGCTGTGATCGTTTCGCTGTTCGGGGTACTCACCGAAACCGCTGACGCGTTCGTACGGGGTGCCGGGGGCGTACAACCCGAGGTGTTCCCCGCTGAGGGCCAGCTGGAAATTGGTGTGGAGCGGCCGGGGGGGATCCGACGGGCGCCGGTCCTTGCCCGAGGCGAACACGATCAGGTAACCGTTCGGCGGGAGGACGCGTTCCGGGAAGACCCAGCGGGCAGGGGCGGAGGGGTCGTCGCTCAACGACCAGCCGGCCAGGTTGACGGGTTCGGTCCCGGGATTGTAGAGCTCGATCCAGTCCTGGGGTTCGCCGTCCTCATCCACGAGTCCGTTGGTGCTGACAGCTCCGGCCAGGATTTCGGTGATCCAGACCGGGGTTGCCGAGGCGTCGGGGTCCACCTGGTATTGCCAGGGCCCGCCGGCAAACGCGTTGGGTTGGGCGGCGGTGTCGGTGATCCCGTGCTCCGGTGCCCAGTCAACGGTGACCGTGCCGGCCGGCGGTGGATCGAAGCGGAACCGGTAGAGTCCTTCTCCGGTTGTGGTCACCGACCGGGCCGGTTGCCCGTTGATCCGCAGGTCGGCGGCGTCCACTCCCCAGACCGGCTCGCTGAAGGTGATCTCGATTTCCTCCAACCGGCGGACCGTCAGGCCCGCCGGTGGATGGAGGCGCAGGATTTGCGGCGGTTCGACGTCCCGGAAATCGTACTCCCAGGTTGCCCCGGGCGCGCGGGCATCGAAAGGCAGGGGCGGTTCGGCACGATCGGTGATGCCGTGGTTGGGCGCCCATGTGAAGCTCAACGTGCCGTAGGGCGGTCGGGTCCAGCGAAAGGTGTAGACTGCGTCCTGTCCCTGCATTTCCAGCGCCGGCACGCCGTTCAACAACAGGTCGTCGGCGTCCACACCGGTCACCGGTTCCGAAAAGACGACCTGAACGGTTTGCCATTCGGTGAGGAAGCCGGGCGGCGGCGTGATGCTGGCCAGGACCGGCGGGTTGGTGTCCACGAGGACGGCCTCCAGCTGCGCGTCGAATCCGAGGTCCGAACTGTTGAGCGAGGTGTTGAACACCTGTACGGCGAGCACATTGGTTCCGGGGCGAAGGAGTCCGGCCGGCAGTTCGAGCGTGTAGGTTTGCCAGGTGACCGGCTCGGGTGCGTTCTGCGCGAGGGTGTTCACGGTTGGTTCGCCCCCGGGCACGCGCACGCGGAGCACTTCGCGGCCGTTGATCCAGGCGATGCATCCGTCGTCCACGAAGGCGCGCAGCCGGACCGCTTGCAGGGGCGGGACCTCGGCCAGCACGAACGGGTGCCGGAGGAAAATGCAGCCGTAACGGCCGCGCATATCCGTCAGGATGGTTCCTCCGGTCTGGGGATCGCCGTACCAGAACGGTGCCGGGGCGTTTTGGAATCCGGCTGCTTCGTCGCTGAAGGCGACCTGTCGCCAGGCGGAGATGGGCGAGGAAGCCTCATTCGTTCCGGCGCGGAATCGCCAGACGGATCGTTCCGGCACCCAGATTTCCGCGGCGGGCAGGCTGATGGATGCGCCCGACAGGAGGGTCAGCAGCCACGCGGACCATCGGAGGTGGCCGTCCGCGGGCGAGGGACAAGACCTTTTGCGGTCGGGGATGTCTTCACGGGAAGAGCAGGGGGACGAATTCCACGAGGTAATCGCGCCAGTTGTTCCAGGTGTGTCCGCCATCCGTTTCCTTGTACGTTACGGGCCAACCGTGTTTGTTGAAAAGTTCCACGGTCGCACGGCTGGTTTCCAGCAGGAAATCCTCCCGGCCGGTGGCGAACCACAGGGTGCGGAAACCTTTGCGGAGTTCGGGATCGGTCAGGGAACGCTGGTGCTGCTCTTCCCAGGACGGCCCTTGCACGGGCGGCCCGGACCGGGCGCCCAGGCCGAACACACCGGAGCTGAACACACCGGCGGCGGAGAACGCCTCAGGCCGCTCCATGAGAAGGTTCAGCGTTTGCATGCCACCCATGGACAGTCCGGCAATCGCGCGGTGGGCACGGTCGGACCGGACCCGGTAGCGGCGTTCCACTTCGGGCAACAGGTCGTTGAGGAAATCCCGTTCGAACTCGTCGGTGAAGCGCATGCCGAACCGGAACGGTCCGGTGTGCCCGTGGGGCATGACGACGATCATGGGCCGGGCGCGCCCTGCGGCGATGAGGTTGTCGAGGATGACGCCGGCCCGACCGACGGTGCTCCAGGAAGCGTCGGAGTCGGTCGCTCCGTGCAACAGGTAGAGCACGGGATACTGTTCAGAGCCCTTTTCGTAGCCCGGGGGCGTGTAGACGTGCATGCGGCGGAGTCGCTGGAGGGTCCCGGACCGATACCACACGGCGGCCACGGCTCCATGAGGCACCTCGCGGAGATCGAACCATTCCGATCCCGGAACGTGGACGAGGCTCCAGACGGTGTCATTGGACTCGCTGACGGCCGGGTTCTGTGGGTCCACCACTGGCAGGCCGTCGAGGAGGAAGCGATAGCGATAGGCGCCGGGCGGAACCGGCCCGACGGTCAGGGACCAGACTCCGTTGGTGTCCTTGTCCAACTCCATGGGTTGGCGCACTCCGGCTCCTTGGAGATCGCTGCTCTGCAGCCGGACCTCTCCCGCGCGGGGCGCCTGCAAACGGAACACCAGGCGTCGTTCGCCGGTGACTTCGGGTGAACGCGGCGGCGGACGAAACGGACCCGCCGCGCGGGGCGGTGGAGGTGAGGTGACGGCCTCGGCGCCCGAGCCGTGCCCGGTCAGGAGAGCCAGCAGCAGCGGGGCGACCAGGAGGCGCAACCTGCCGCCGTCGCGGCGCCGCCGGGGGCTGGACCCGGCAGGTTGCGGACCGGGGACAGGCGGTTCACCAACGGGTGGGTGGGTCGCGGGTTCGCCGGGGAAGTTGCCGGGCTTGGCCATGCGGGTGTCGGTGCTTTGGTTCGTGGCGACTCTCATGGAAATGGACCTCGGGACTTGGTTTGGTCGAGGGTCCCCCGGCTGCGGCCGGGGAACGTGCCTGGATTCAGTGGTTCGTTACAGACCTGTCCGATGCTGACCGGAGTGGCCGGGCAAGCCAAGAATCGGATTCGGCTCCGCACCTGATCTGCGTGGGGGATGTTTCGCCCCGGCGTGGCCCTTTGTTCCGGGGGCGTTTGGGATGGCGAGGAGTGGGGTGGGGAGGTTATAAGAACGGTCGTGGCGTTTCGGGATTTGGGAGTCGAGGACACCGCCGTGCGGCTGTTGGAGCGGTCGCTGGCGGCGGGTCGGGTGGGGCATGCCTACCTGTTCACGGGCGAGGAACCCGGCCCGTTGGAGCGTGTGGCGCGGGCTTTCGCGCAGGCGTTGTTGTGTGACCGGCCGGTGCGCGGGCCGGCGGAGGGGACCTGGGACGGTTGCAACGATTGCCCGGCTTGCCGCCGGATCGAGCACGGGACGCATCCCGACGTGCACTGGATCCGACCGGAATCGAAGCTGCGGGTGATCACCATTGATCAGGTGCGGGAGTTGAGTCGGGAGATTTTTTTGAAGCCGCACGAGGGGAAGTGGAAGGTCGGGGTGATTGTCGAGGCGGACTGTTTGAACGCGCAGGCGGCCAACGCGCTTTTGAAGACGCTCGAGGAACCGCCGGCGCAATCGGTGTTGGTGCTGTTGACGGCACAGCCGGGTCGGTTGCTGGACACGATCGTTTCGCGGTGCCTGCGGGTGCGGTTCGCCCCGCGGGCGGGGCAGCCGGATCCGGCTCGGTTGGCCTGGGTGGAACGATTTGCCGGGCTGGCCGCCTCGGCCGGGGAAGGCGTGCTGGAGCGGTATCGGCTGGTGGGTCTGCTGTTGGAGCGGCTGGAGTCGGCGCGGGAAGAGGCGCGCCGGGAGGTCGCCCGCACGGCGGAAGGGTCGCGAGAGAACGGGAAGGCGGTCGTCGGGGATGCGGATGAAGAGGAGGCCGGGCCGGAGTCACCCGGTGAGGGGGGGCGGAGCCCGGCCGAGGAAAAGGCCGCGCTGGAGGCGGAGTATCGGCGGCGGCGGGAAGAGTTGCTCTCGGCGGTCCTGCAGTGGTGGCGGGATGTGTGGATCACGCGGCTTGGCGCGGGAGAGGTGCGGCTGTTTTACCCGGGTTTGTCGGCGACGCCGGCCCTGGCGCAGCGTTTGAGCGTGGCGGATGCGCTGCACAACCTGCGTGTTTGGGAGGGACTGCAGTCCACGCTGCGCCGCACGAATGTGCAGGAACTGTTGGCCCTGGAGACGGCGGTGCTGCAGCTCCGGCTTGGCGGGAGCCCGCGGCCGACAGCCCGGGCACGGGCATGAAAGCGTCTGGGAAGCGGTCGAGAGAGGATGGCGGTTCGGCGGGTATGGAAGCCGGATCCGCGCGGGTCGGGGGGGTGCGGCTGGAGGGCGGGGGTGGTTGGGTCACCGGGTTATGGGGGGTGTGGTTCGGGCTGGGTTTGCTGAAGTTCGGCAACCCGGTGATCATGGAAAAATTCGTGGAACGGCCATCCGAATGGCTGGAATGGGTTTTGAGCCCGTGGCCCGTTGCCTATGCGTACGTGTGTGCCGTGGTGGTGCTGGGGGTGACCTGGGTGAGGGGCAGGGGCGGCCGTTGGCCCGGTCCCGGGTGGTTGCTTGCCCTGCCGGCCTTGTGGTTCGGGTGGCAGTGTTTGTCGGCCTTGGTGACGGTGGACGGGGCGCTGACGCGTTTGACGCTGCCGCATTTCGCGGTCTGCGTGGTCAGCTTTTATGCGGGGGCGGTGTGTCTGGGGCGGTGGACGACGTTGCGGGGGGCGTGGGCGTGGGTGACGGCGGCCCTGCTGGCGGTGGTTTTGTATGGTGTGGACCAGCGGTTTCGCGGCCTGCCGGAGACGCGGGAGTTCATTCTGCAGCACGAGGCCGCGCACTGGCGGGATTTCCCGGAGGACGAACGCCGGAAGTGGGAGCAGGCCGGCACGTTGATCCGGACACCCGAGGGCTGGCGGGCTCATCCGAAGCTTTTGGAGAAGGCGCAGAGCCTGCGGATCAGCAGCACGCTGTTTTATCCGAACACGCTGGCGGCCGCGCTTTTGTTGTTTTCGCCGGTGGTGTTGTGGGCGTTGGGGACGACGGACCGGTTGACGCCGGCGGCCCGCGCATTTTCGGTGGCGACGGTGGGCGGGGGTGTGGTGGCGTGTCTGTATTGGTCGGGGTCGAAGGCCGGCTGGTTGGTGGCGCTTGGTTTGGCGTTCCTGGTGTTTTGGGTTCGTCCCTGGCCTGCGCGGGTGCGCGCGTGGGTGCTGGCGTGGGTGTTGGGTTCGGGACTGGCGCTTTTTGCGGTGAGGTATGCGGGTTTTTTCGAGAGAGGTGCCCCGAGCGTGGCGGCTCGCCTGGACTACTGGCGGGCGGCCTGGCTGACGGCGTGGGAACATCCCTTGTTGGGGACGGGGCCTGGCACCTTTCAGCGGCCGTACGAACAGATCAAACCGCCGGAGGCGGAAATGGCACGGCTGGCGCACAACGATTATCTGCAACAGGCGTCGGATTCGGGCTGGCCGGGTGCATTGTTCTACACGGTTTGGGTGGTGGGCCTGTTGGTCCGCACCGGGCGGCTCGTGCGGCGCCGGCCGGACCGGGAGGTGTTTTACATCTGGTTGGGGCTGGTGGCATGGGCGGTGCAGTCCCTGGTGGAGTTCAGTTTGTACATCCCGGCGCTGGCCTGGCCGGCCTTTGGCCTGGCGGGCTGGTTGCTGGCTGCGGTGGAAAACCGATCGACAGGGGCCGCCGGCCGGACATAATCTGAGTGAACCCTGTTCGGGAGATCGTCAAAGATGCGCGTCCTGGTTTTGAACGGTCCAAATCTGAACCTGCTGGGCCAGCGGGAGCCCGGCATGTATGGGTCGCTGAGTCTGGCCGAGGTGGAAGCGGGCGTGCGGCGTCAGGCCGAGGTCTGGGGCGTCGAGCTGGACTTTCGGCAGAGCAACCACGAGGGCCAGTTGGTGGACTGGTTGCATGAAGCGGGTCGGAATTACGATGGCGTGGTTCTGAACGCCGGGGCGTACACGCACACGAGTGTGGCCTTGCGGGATGCCATTGCTGCGATTGCCGTGCCCGTCGTGGAGGTGCATTTGACCAACGTGCACGCGCGTGAACCGTTTCGCCATCGCTCGCTGATCGCGCCGGTCTGCATTGGGCAGGTGAGCGGGTTCGGGCCCTGGTCATACGTTTTGGGTTTGGCGGCGGTCGTTAGCGTTATCGCTCCGGCGAAACTTGGTTGGCAGTGTGGTTTTCCTGCCTGTGGACGGCCCAGAGCACGTGCGGGCGGGAAGTCTGCGGAGCCGGGTCCGGAATCACCTTGACCGGGCCGGGTGGGGCCCCTACGCTCGGGCCCTGACGGGGGCAGAGTCGGGTGCCGACTCCTGCCTTTTTGCTGTCCCCAAGCGGCGGACCCCGATGAGCGCGGGAAACGGGCAGCCCCAGGTCATTGGAAAGCTTGCCGGCGTCCGTGTACGCGGGCCGGTCAGGGGCCGGGTCGCTGCGCGCGATGGGTCGAGGCTGGCGGCAGGCATTCTTCGACGGCCCGAGGTCCGTGCATGGGATGGCGTGTTTCCGGATTTTGGGAAAGGAAAGGCGGTAGGCTGTGGACCTGAAAGACATCAAGGCCATTATTGACCTGATGCGGAAGAACGCCGTGTCAGAGTTCGAGATGGAGAAGGAGGGCTTCAAGATCCGGCTCAAGCGCGAGCCCGTCCTGCGGCCGGGTACGGCGGGCGAGGAGCTCGCGGTCGTGCCGGCGGCGGCCGGGGTCCCTGCGGGGGTGCCGGTGGCGGGGGTGGTGCCGGCTGCCGGGGTGGCGGCCCCGGCCGTGCCGGCGGGGGCATCCGGCGTGGCGACCGCGCCTGCCGGGCCGCCGGAGGTGGAGATCAAGTCACCGATGATCGGTACGTTTTATCGGGCGCCTTCTCCGGAGGCGGCGCCATATGTGGAAGTGGGCACGGAGGTTCATCCGGAGACGGTGGTTTGCATCATCGAGGCGATGAAGGTGATGAACGAGATCAAGGCCGAGGTGCGCGGTGTGATCACGGCGGTGCTGGTGGAGAACGCGCGGCCGGTGGAATTTGGCCAGCCGCTGTTCAAAGTGCGGCCGCTGTGAGCGGCGGATCGGGACGGTTGCAGCGAGCGGGCGGAACACCTCCAGCATGTTTGAGAAGATTCTGATAGCCAATCGCGGCGAGATTGCGGTGCGGATCATCCGCGCCTGCAAGGAGCTGAACATCCGGACGGTGGCGGTTTATTCGGAGGCGGACGCCAACTCCATGCATGTACAGCTGGCGGACGAGGCGGTGTGCATCGGACCGGCACCGGCCAGCGAGAGCTATCTGCGGATTGACCGGATCATCAGTGCGGCTGAGATCACGGATGTGGACGCCATCCATCCCGGGTACGGGTTTTTGTCGGAGAACCCGCACTTTGCGGATGTTTGCGAGAGCTGCAACATCCGGTTCATCGGCCCCAGCGCGCAGGCGATGAGTGCGCTGGAGGACAAGGCGGTGAGCCGGGCTCTGGCCAAAAAGGCCGGGGTGCCGGTTCCGCCCGGTTCGGATGGGCCGGTGGAGACCGAGCAGGAGGCGATCGAGGTGGCGCGGCGGATCGGTTACCCGGTGATGATCAAGGCGGTGGCCGGGGGCGGCGGCCGCGGCATGCGGGTGGCGCACAATGACGTGTCGCTGGTGAAGGGGTACCACACCTGTCGCACGGAGGCGGAGAAGGCGTTTGGCAACTCCGGCGTCTACATCGAGAAATACATCGAAAACCCGCATCACATCGAATTTCAGATCCTGGCGGACCGACACGGGCACATCATTCACCTGGGGGAGCGCGATTGTTCGATCCAGCGGCGGAACCAGAAGGTGATCGAGGAGGCGCCGTCTCCGTTGATCGAGCAGAAGTTCAAGAAACTGCGGGACAAAATGGGCCGGGCCGCGATCAAGATCGCCGAGGTGGCGCGGTACACCAACGCGGGGACGGTGGAGTTCATCGTGGACAACCAGGGAAACTTCTATTTTTTGGAGATGAACAAGCGCATCCAGGTGGAGCACCCGATCACCGAGGAGGTGACGGGGATTGACCTGGTTCAGCAGCAGATCCTGCTGGCGATGGGCGAACCGTTGCGGATCAAGCAGAGCGACGTGCACATCCGCGGGCACGCGATCGAGTGCCGGATCAACGCGGAAGATCCGTTCGATGATTTCAAGCCGAGTCCGGGGCGCGTGGAGATGTATTACCAGCCGGGCGGGAAGGGCGTGCGGGTGGACACGCACGTTTACGCGGGCTACACGATTCCCCCGCACTACGACTCGATGATCGGCAAGCTGATCACCCACGGTCGGGACCGCACGGAGGCCATCAGCCGCATGATCCGTGCGCTTTCGGAATACTACATCACGGGCATCAAGACGACCATCGGCCTGCAACAGGCCATCCTGCAGGATCCGAACTTCCGGAAGGGGGTTTACGACACCGGGTTCATCGAGCGGCTGCTGGGGCGGGCACGGCGGGAACTGGTTGAAGAGCGTGCCTGATGCCGGACGCGGCCGTGTCCGGCGTGGACCGCCGGAAGTGTGCGGGGTTTCCATGAGCACCCGGGAGCTGCCACCGGACCTGACCGAGTACGCGCGAGCGTGGGAGGCGCACTGGTCGCAGTTTGCCGTGCGGCCGGACGGCTGGCCTGCGGAGGCCTGGGACGAGTCGGCCTACCGTGTCCAGGCCCTGCGGTTGTTCGAACTCCAATACCGTCACAACGAGCCCTACCGGCGCTGGTGCGATGCGTGCGGGGTGCGCCCGGACCGGCTGGACGACTGGCGGGGGATACCGGCCGTGCCCACACCGGCCTTTGCCGAATTCGATTTCACCTGTTTACCGCCGGAGGCGCGCGAGGTGACCTTTTGCTCCAGCGGGACGACCCGCGGCCGGCCCAGCCGGCATTTTCACGGACGGGCCACGCTGGGCGTGTACGAGCGGGCATTGTGGTGGGCGTTCGAGCGGGCGTTGTTGCCTGATCGGCCGGCCCCCGGGGCGCTGGAGCTGTTGGTCCTGATGCCCTCGCCGGCCGGGGCACCGCACTCCTCGCTGGTATACATGTGCGAAACCATCCGTCGCCGGCTGGGGCGGGGCCCGGAGGTGTTTGTGGCCCGGGCGGGTCCCGACGGTGCGTGGGTGTTGGATGCCGGCGCGGCGTGGTCGAGTCTGTGTCGGTGGGCCGTTACCGGGCGGCCGGTGATGATCCTGGCCACGGCATTCACGCTGGTGCATTTGTTGGAGGCGAAGGGGTTTGAGTCGCAACGGGTCGCGCTGCCGCCGGGCTCGCGGGTGATGGAGACGGGCGGGTACAAGGGGCGGTCGCGGGAGCTCAGTCCGGTGGAGCTGCGGGCTGCGTTGGAAGAACGGCTGGGTGTGCCCGCTGCGGCGGTGGTGGGCGAGTACGGGATGTGCGAGTTGAGTTCTCAGGCCTACGACGGTGTGTGGGCCGGGGGCGGTTGGGGGTCCGGTCGTCCCGGGCAATCGGCGGCCGGTCCCCGGGATACGGGGCGGATACGGGTGCGGCCCTGGTTCCGGTTTCCGCCCTGGGTGCGGATCCGGGTGGTGGATCCGGAGACCGGCGCGGATGTGGCGGACGGGCAGGTGGGCTTGCTGCGTGTGTACGATCTGGCCAACGTGGGTTCGGTGCTGGCCGTGCAGACGGAGGATTTGGTGGAGAAGGTTCGGGACGGGTTTCGGTTTCGCGGCCGGGCGGCGGGTGCCGGGCCGCGTGGGTGTTCGTTGTGGGCCGAAGACGAACCGGTGCCGGAGGGAACCGGATCCGCGAGCGTATGAACCTACCGGAATGTTTTCTGGCGGATTTGCCGAGGGAAGCCGCGTTGACGCCGCAACTGGTGGCCGAGGCGGCGCGCACGTTGCGGCGGAACCGCGAGCTGTATCTGGCGGAGCGGCCCGTGACCCAGTTGATGGGCGTGCTTGCGGAGGTGGGCAGAAACTGGTTGCGACCGGACGATCCCTACCGGCAACGGGCACTGGCGGAGGGTCCGGAACAGACCGGGTTCAGCCGGGCCACTCTGGAGCGTGGGTTGGACAGTTTTTTCAGCATGCTGACCGAGTCGGACCTGCGCCGGCTGCTCCGGCAGGATCTGGGTGACGAGGTGGTATTGGACGGGTTTGCCAGGGTGGGCGAGCCGCATCGGGCGGTGCGGGCGCGCGGGCCCGGGTTGCTGGTGCATTTCGCGCCGGGCAACCTGCCGGATCCGGCCCTGCAAATGCTGGTATTGGGACTGTTGGTGAAGTCGGCGCAGTTCATGAAGTGTTCCGTGGACGGGAGTTTTCTGCCGCGTTTGTTTGCCCACTCGTTGCGGGCGGTGGACCCGAAGCTGGCGAGCTGTCTGGAGCTGGCGGCCTGGCCGGGCGGGCGGGCGGACCTGGAGGAGGTGCTGTTGCGGGAGGCCGACTGTGTGACGGTGGCGGGTCGGGATGAGACGGTGGCGGCGCTGCGGGCTCGGACGGCGGTGACGACCCGGTTCGTCGGGTACGGCCATCGCGTGAGTTTCGGCTTCATCGGGTATGGCGTGACCCACGAGATGTCGCTGGAAACGCTGGCGGAACGTGCCGCGGCGGATGTGAGTGCGTGGGACCAGGCCGGGTGTTTGTCGCCACACCTGTTCTACGTGCAGACCGGTCCGGACCAGCACTTTCCGGTGCGTTTTGCCGAGGCCCTGGCGCGTGCATTGGAGGAGAGGGAAACGCGGCAACCCCGGGGACCCGTGCCGGTGGAGCGGGCGGCGCGGATCACGTCGCGGCGGGAGTTGTACGCCTTGCGGGCGGCCTGTGCCGGGCACACGCGGCTTTGGACCAGCTCCGGCTCAACCGCGTGGACGGTGGTTTACGAGGAGGAACCGGACTTCCAGCTCTCCTGCCTGGACCGGTTCGTCTACGTCAAACCGGTGGTGAACCTGGCACGGGCGTTGCAAGCTGCGGAGCCTGTGCGGGCCCACGTTTCCACGGTGGGCCTGGCGGTGCCTGCGGCGGTTTGCCACGCCGCGGTGGAGGAGCTGGCCCGATGGGGGGTGCCGCGAATCTGTCCCCTCGGGCGGATGCAGCAACCTCCCTGGACGTGGCATCACGACGGGCGCCCGTCGGTGGGGGATCTGGTGGTATGGACCGACTGGGAACAGGAACCGCCCGGGGCAACGACTGTCACCTGAGGCAGGCGGTGAACGGGATGACGGATTTCCCGGTTGGTGGTCCGGGCACCGGATGGCAGAATCAGCGTTCCGGGCCGATCCGCGGGAGGTGGCCGGCCCGTCTGGTGAACGGGATGTTATGAAGGTGGAATTGCGGAAGACGTTTCAGTTCGAGGCGGCCCATCGGTTGCCGCATGTGCCGCCCGGGCACAAGTGCCACCGGTTGCACGGCCACAGTTTTCAGGTGGAGATCGTGGTGCGGGGCGAGTGCGATCCGCAGCTGGGTTGGTTGATGGACTATGGGGAGATCGCGCGCCGGTTCCAGCCGTTGTACGAGCAGCTCGATCACCGCTACCTGAACGAGATCCCGGGCTTGGAGAATCCCACCAGCGAAGTTCTGGCCGCCTGGATCTGGGACCGGCTCAAGCCGGCGTTGCCGGAGCTGGCGGAGGTGGTGGTGGCCGAGACCTGCACCGCCCGGTGTGTCTACCGGGGGGAGTGAACGTCCGGTTGTGCGGCCGAGTCGTCCGCGGCGGGGTTGGTGTGGCCGGGCTGGGATGCGGTGGCGGCGGCCGCCTGACGCTCCAGCTCGCGCTGTTTTCGAACGTGGTCGAAGAATTCCTCGGCCACGATGTAGCCCACGCAGTCGGGCGCACCGCAATTGCACGGGTAATCCCTGTACTCGGTGAGGTCGTAACCGTAGTTGAAGGTGAGTTCTTCGCCGGCGCGGATGTCCCGGAGTGCGAGGATCCAGATTCGTTCCCCGGCCTCGTCCAGTTCGGTCTCGCAGTTGGGCCGGCAACTGTGGTTGAGGAAACGCGCGGGGTTCCAGGGCACGTTTCCGTCAATGTCGTACCGGTCATTGAGGCAGAAGATGTAGGGGTTGTTCGCCTCGCAGCGCCGGGCGGATTCTTCCTTGGTGATTTTCTCACCCACGTATTCGAGGATGCGCGTGCCGGCGGGGATGTCCTTCCGCGCGAAGCCGCCGATGCCGTGAATGGGTGAACGTCGGAAGACCACCCATTCGGTCTGGGCCACGATCTCGTTGGGGCCCCCGGCCGGTTCGGGCGGGAGTGGATTCAAGGAATGGATTGGCGTTCCGGTTCCCATACCACCTTTTCGAACCCGTGTTCGGCAAGAAACTGGCTCCAAGGCGCCCGAATGTCCACAGGCTTGCGCGTGAAAGGATCCACGTAGGCGAGTTGAACCGCCCGCAGCCCCAGGTTTGTCGGTTCGTCTTCGGCCCGGCCGTAGAGGTGATCCCCGAGCACCGGATGGCCGCCGGCGGCCAGGTGCACGCGGATTTGATGCGTGCGTCCGGTGCGCGGCCGGCACTCGACCAGCGTGACGTCCTGTCCGATTGCCACGGTGCGGAAGAATGTTTCGGCGGGTTTGCCATGCACGTGGTGCACGCGAATCCGGCCGGTGCGGTCGGGCGAAGGCGCCAGCTTGAGCCGGCACACCCATTGTGTGCGGCGGACCTGGCCGCGTACGACGGCCAGGTAAACCTTCTGCACGCGGCCTGTCTGGAAGAGCCGGGAGTATGCGGACAGGGCGCCGGGGCTTTTGGCCAGGAGCAGGACGCCGCTGGTCTCGCCGTCGAGCCGGTGGACGTGACGGAGGTATTTCAGCCCTCTCGATCGTGCCCACCAATCACCGGCCCGGATGGACGATTCGAGGGCGGCCTGGAGATTGCGGGCGGTGCGCTGCCAATGAACCGGGATGAGCAACCAACCGGGCGGTTTGTCCACGGCCAGCACCGACCGGTCCTCATACAGGATCGGGATCGGTTCGCAGTCCGGCAGTTCGATCCACTCCGGTTTGGCCATGCGCGGGCACACACGGTAGCGGGGAACCTGCGGCCCAACAAGAGTGGCAGACGAAAAGTGGCGGTAACCGGTGGGTGGTTCACCGGGCGGCATCGGTGGGGGCGAAGACCTTCTTCAGCCAGGCGATGTTGGTGGCGAAGTTGTGCCGCAGATCACGGGGGTTTCCGGCATCGCGGGATCGTTCCACGACCAGCCATCCGCCCCAGCCCATTTCATCGAGTGTTTTGCGGATTCCTGGCAGGTCCACCTTCGGGTCCTCGGGCAGGCGAAGGCCGTCTTCATTGGTGGCGTGGATTTGGACAAGGTGTTCCCGTCCCAGGGTGCGCAGTTCCCCGATGATGTCCCGGCCGTGTTTTACTGCCTGGGCGAAGTTGAAGTAGCTTCGCACGGCCGGCGAACCGATTTCTTGCAGGAGGCGGACCTCCTCGGCGGCGGGGAGGGAGGTCTCCACTCCGATGACCACGCGGGCTTGTTCGGCGCGTTCGCCGGCCTGCCGGAGCCGTTGCACCACGGCGGGGCGCAACTCGGGATGCTGCATGAGATCGGACGGGACACCGAGGGGCAGGAAGAGAACCCGGACGCCGAGACCCACGGCGGTTTGGATGGCGTCCTCGATCATGCGCGGCACGGTGGGGCGTTGGGCGAAGGATTGGGCATAGAATCCGGACATGGCGACCGAGCAGATGGCCACGTTGTGTTGTCGGGCTGCTTCGAGGAACCGGGCCCGGACCTCGGGTTGGGTCAGGGCATTCTCGAAGGTTTCCCTGCTGCCCAGCGGACCCATGTCCACTTCGACACCATCGGCGCCGAGCTCGGCGGCCAGGCTGAAGGCACGGATTTTCTGCCGCTGGAGGATCATCCAGTCGCAGACGCCGATCCTGTACCGTGGGGTCTGGCCGGCTGGTGCCGAAGCGCGAACGGGGGAATCGAACAGGAGGGCCGAACCGGCTGCGGCGCACATCAGACGTCGGACAAAAGCCCGGCGGTCGCAGTTTCCGAGGGGGAAGGCAGGACTCGATTTCGGATGGGACGGAACGGGTGTTTTCATGGTGAGCGAGGAGGGCTCAGGGGCCGGCTACGACCCGATAAAATCTTGCCCCGGTGGCAGGGGAGACCGTGTCGCGCAGAGTCAAGAGGTCGTCCGGACCCGGCACGGGTGCCGTGAGGTCGGCCCATGGCCCGGCGGGAGAGGGGGCGGACTGGAGTCGGTAGCGATGGCCTGCCGGGGCGCGGACCTGGAGGGACCAGGTGCCGTCCGGTTCCCTGCCGACTCCCTCGATGCGAAAGGCGGAACGATCCACGAGCATGCCTTCGGATCGCCAGTGCCCGGGAAGGGGCCTTTGCCAGCGGAGGATGTCGAGCCGTCCGCGGTTGGTCCAGGTTTGATCCACCTCGAGCAGGGCCCGGTCCGCCAGGAGGAGGGTGCCTTCGTTGAGGAGGCGACCCCGGACGTGGATGCGCGCGCCGGCGCTGAGCTCGAGACGACTCTGGCCGTCCACGACCAGATCGCCATGGATTTCGAGTGAACCCGAGGGGACGAGGAGTCGGGCGTTTTGTTCGAGGCGCAGTGTACCTGCGGTTTGGCCGGGCGCATCCAGCAGGACGGTTGCGTTGGTAATGACTGCGGTGTCGAACCGTGAGGGTTGCCAGTGGGAGCGGCTCGGCTGTGTGCCGCGGCGGGCGATGGTCAGGGGTAGGCCGAACACGCTCCAGTTGGTGATGGCGGCGAAACGGGAGCCGGGGCCGGTGAAGAAGATCACGCCCGGGGCCGGCCATGCGGCGCGTTCGTGGAGGTATTCTTCGAGGTTGGTGTAGCCGTCCTGGTCATCGTCTTCGTTGGCGTCGAATTCGGCCGGGTTCAGGCCCCGGGTGATTTCCCAGGCATCCGGCATGCCGTCTTGGTCGGTGTCCCAGTCGGGCGGGTGTTGGAAGGGCGCGGCACCGGTGACGGGGTCGGCCCGGAGCGCGAGCAGGGCGCGCCATTCGGTGCCCTCGTTTGGATCATCGTTGAAGGGGTCATCGGCCCAGGCCCGGATCCGGCCGGTTCCCGTCCAGGTTTCGCGGATGATTCTTTCATCCGGTCGGTCCACGGCGTTGGTTTGAGGTTGGGTGAAATCGTCGTCCCGTTCCCACCAGCGGGCTCCGCAGTAGCGGAGGACATGGGCAAGTGCGCCGGTGGCCGCCAGTGTGACTCCCTGGTTCAGGTCGAAAGCGGCCGATTGGATGGCCACGGAGCTGTAGAGGCCGTCAGCCGGCGAGGTATCGAACGGGTCACCGTCGCGGTTGCCGTCCCGGACATTCCCGGCGACGTACACGCGGGTGAGGCTCGAAAAACCGTTGAAAATGCCGGTGCCACCCGTGCGCCAGACCAGGTTGGTGGAGGTTCCGCCGGCGGGGTCCTCGCCGCCGGGGCCGACCAGGTAGAAGTTGTGGATGAAATTGTTGAAGCTCGGCTGGCCGCTGCCGCCGGAGCCGGCGGTGCCGAACCAGTTGTAGAAAACGTTGTTGCGGAAGTCGTGGACCGGACCGGTTCCGACCTCGCTGCCCACTCGCGGCAGCCTGCCCTTCAGATGTGCGTAAAGGTTGTACAGGACACTGAAAGGCGCGTCCGAACCGCCTTGGAACAGGGATCCGAGAGCATGCCCCGTGTAACCGCCGCCTTCCGCGTCCCACTGGGGATAGTTTTGTCCCTGGGCGATGATGCAATACTGGATGGTGACTGCGTGGGCCTGTTCGTTGGCAGAGATGGTTTCGTCGGTGGCGTAAAGGGCTGTGACGTGGTCAATGAGGACGTTGCGACCGCTGATGTCCAGGGCGTCGTAGACATAGCTGTCCGGGAAATCGCCCGGGGTGGGCGGGATGCCCTCGTCCGGTTTGGCGAAATTGCGCAGGCCGTAACCCGGCGCGATTCCGATGTTGCGCAGGATGACGTTGGTTCCGCCCACCTTGACCACGCCGCCCATGATCCACACCGGTCCGGGTGCGGTCTCGCCTGCCAGGGTGAGGTGGCTGCCGACGTTCAGGCGCGATTGTGTATCCCAGCCGTTGTCGTGACCGCGTTCGGCTCCGTACCGGCCCAGCCAGAATGTTCCCGCCACATCGAAGACGATGGTGCGGGGCGCCCCGGGCGGGAAGTTTGCGTCGGTCAGGCCGTACCGCAGCGTGCCGGGTTCGTTGTGGGTGTGGTTACGGTCGAGCTTGGTGACGTGATAAACGATGCCGCCACGTCCACCGCTGATTTCTCCCGCGGCACCCTGGGCGCCGGGAAAGGCGGGGATGCCGGCCCGCAGAGCCGGGCAAAAGATGAGGATCAACAGCGCCCGGGCCGCTGCACCTTTTTTCCGGAACAGGCGAAACTCCGCCGGCGCCTTCGGTTTGCGGGACGGCCGACCGGTCAACGGGCGATGAGTGGGGTCCTTCATCGGGGCCTGCAACCTGCGATGGCCACGCCTGCTGTCCGGCGGGAGGCCGGGTGGGCCCGGCGGTTCAAACGGTGGACGGCGCCGGGGTCGGGCGCTCCGGCGAGTCCCCTGTCCAGGTGAACAACCGTTCGTAGGCGTACATGCCCGCGGTATAGGTCAGCGGCACGGTGAAGATCATGCCGATGCAACAGGCCAGAAGCCCGAGGAAGTTGAGGATGGTGGCCAGCGACGCGAGCAGGAACACGTTCCACCAGTGACGGTGCACCACCCTGCGGCTGAGGGTGATCGCCTGCCAGAAATCCAGGCCCTTGTCCATGATCAGCGGCAGGACGAACCACCAGCAGACGCCGAAGTAGATCAGGGGAATCAGGGCCAGGCAGGCGCCCAGCAGAATGAGGAAAGCACCCAGGAACACCAACCCCTTCACTTGTTCGGAGCCCGCCACACAGAGGACGCCGAGCACGGCCGTCACCGCGCCCGGCGCGGCCATCAGGCACAGGAGCAGGGTGGTGACGAGCACTCCGAGAAACAGTTGAAGGAACCGATGACGAAATCCGGCGAACAGATCGCCCAGGTCGCCCGGCTGACCCCGGATGCAACGGAGGACCAGGTAGTAAAGTCCGCCGGTCAGGGGGCCGGTGACCACCCAGGAGAGCAATCCAATCACCATGCCGATGAAGGGAACCTGTCCGGCGCCGGCCAGGCTCCACTGGATCAGCAACCAGATCACGCAGCTGCCGAAGATCAGGCCGGCGGCCGGGCCGGTGATCAGGTGCCACGCCTGCCGGAAACATTCGAAGGGATCCAGTGGGACCCGCCGTTGCTGGACGTTGGGGGCCAGGGGCAGGGTGCCCGGCAGGGTAGCAGTCGGCGGTGGTACCGGCGGTGGCTGCGTGCCGCCCAGGAATGCCGCCAGGTCGGGGTACTGACTCAGCGGGCGCCATTCCGTGGTCCCTTCGGTGCGGACCAGAGTCTGTGCGTTGCAACGGCCCTCGGCGATCCAGGTCTGGATGTCTGCGGCGGAGGCCGGCCCGTATTCCTTCCCGTCGGCTCCGATGACGTAGTACATGGGCGTGCGTGGTTTCGGGCAGGGACCCGGCGCGGGAGTCCCGTGCTGATTTTGAGCCGATTAAGCGGGTGGAACGGGTGTTCGTCAAGCCACGGGGTGGCTGGACCACCAGGGCGGGGTTTCGACCCCTTGCGGGCTGACGGTGCTGCGCACAGGGGAACCGCATTGCAGCGAGGAGCCGTGGCGTTGCGCCGGGCGTTCAACGGCGCGCTTCGAGGAGCGGATCCACGTTGTTGCGGAGGTCGGTCCAATCCCGGGCGGGCCCGCGCGGGTCCAGTCCGTACAGGAACGCCTCGATGTTGGTGTAGCCGTCGCCATCCAGGTCGGTGGAAGCGTCCGCGGGATTCCGGGGATCCAGGCCATGCCGGCGTTCCCACTCGTCGGGCATGCCATCGCTGTCGGCGTCGGGATAAGGTTCGCCGCGGTACTCGGGATAGCCGCCGACCTCGTCGGGGTGCGTGATGATGCCGAGCGGGACGAGGCTGCGGATGCGTTGGATGACGTTGTCGTTGTAACCCACGCTGCGGAGGAGTTCATCCAATCCGGACCACGGTTTGGCCCCGTGGCTTTGACCGGTTCGGACCATGCGGAGGATCCGCTCGTCCACGGGGTCGCGTCGGGGAAGGTATGCTCCGACGTTCTGGAGGACCTCTTCGTAGGCCTCCCCGGCTGATTGGATGCGGAGCGGGGCGTGCGGGAAGGGGGCGCGTGTCCGGATCCTGGCCAGGACGGCAGGCAGGGGATCGCGGACGGGTTCGGGTTGGACGCCGCCGTCCCAGTTGTCGGCGGTGACGCGCGTGTTGCCCTCGATGACGTTGCCGGACACGTAGGCCAGGCCGTAGTTGTCGAGGTTGGTGCGGCTGCGTTCCGATTCGGGTTTGAGGATGCGCCAGGCGACGGGTTCGTCGCGCGGCGTGGCGGGGCCCGGTTTGTAATAGTTGTTGATGATGTTGAAGAAGCTGCGGTGATCGCCGCCGTCCACGGTGCGGTGCACCCAGTTGAAGACCACGTTGTTGACGAAGGTGAAGTCGCCGTACATGCCGACGCTGGGGTTGCGGCCCGAGTTACAGGCCCAGAGGTTGTGGTGAAAGGTGCTGTTGAGACCGCCGAGGGTGCTGCCGAAGGCGTGGTTGTAGGTGTTCAAGGCCTCGCTGAAGATGGAGTACTGGATGGTGATGTTGACGGTTGGCAGCTTGAGCGCCGGGGTGCGCGGATCGTTGTCGTGATCGTACATGTGCCGGTAGAGGGACATGTTTTCGTCCAGTCCCCAACTGGCCGAGACGTGGTCAATGATGATGTTCCCCACGGGGTTGCCACCCAGGGAATCGTCACGGCTGCCCACCCAAACCTGTCCGCGGCGGAATCGCAGGTGCCGGATGATGACGTCGTGTGTGTCAATGGCCACAGTGGCGCCGGCGATGCAGACGCCGTCGCCGGGAGCGGTGTTGCCGGCGATGGTGATGTAGGGGGCGCGGATGTGCACGGGCGATTCGAGTCGGATGATCCCGGCCACGTTGAAGACCACGATGCGGGGGCCGCCGGCTTCGCATGCCTCCCGGAACGTGCCGGGCCCGCGGTCGGCCAGGTTGGTGACGACGAAGACGCGTCCGCCGCGACCGCCGGGTGTGTACATCCCGCCGCCCCATGCACCGGGAAAGGCGGGAATGGACGCGCGGATCAGGTCGCCGGGCTCGTCTGCGTCGGGTCGCCAAGGGCGGCCCTTCCGGGCCCACTCCTCGACGAGGGGCCGGGCCTTCTCCCAGGCGGCGTCGCTCAGCCGGGCTTCCTCGGCCTGGCGCCGGCGGGCCTCTGCTGCCATCTCCTCGGAGATGCGCGGGTACTGGGCCGGGAGCGATGCCGGCAGAAACAGGAGGGCGAGGAGGATGCCCGGGCGGCCGTGCGTGGTCACGTGGGCGCGGCAGGGATGACGATGAGAGCGGGATGTGGGTTTCATCGCGGACGGGGGATGGGCGGTTCAATGTTGTTGAGCGGAACGTTGGGCGCGGCGTTGGGCGCTGATGGATTCGCGCAGGCGCCGTTCTGCGGCCTTCAGGTCGTAGCCCTGGGCCGAGAGGTAGTTGTTGATCCTGCCCTTGTAACGGTTGAAAACCATGTGCTTTTCGCGCGCGGTGCCTTCGTCCATGGCCAGCTCGCGGGCTTCCAGGAGGAGGTTGCGAATGTGCTGCTTTTGTTCGTCCGAGAGCTCGGGCAGCAGGCGCAGGTAAGCCTGGTAGGTCACGTCCACCAGGTTGTAGGTCATGCCGTCCTTGATCCGGTCCACCTGTTCGGGTGGGAGTTCGCGGCCGAGCCGGTCCAGAAAGGCCCGATGCGCCTGATCGAGTTCCTTGCGAACGTCGTCGAGGATCTGTTGGCGGCGTTGCTGCCGCTCCTCCGGGGTCGACGATTGCCGGCCGGCGAGCTCGTCGAGGGCGCGGTCGCGACGGTCATGGATGTGCCGGAGGGTCTGGTACTGCTCCATGAGGATGGCGTGGACGCGGTTGGAAAGTGCGCCGGAATCGAGTTGAAGCGGTGCGAGGATACGGCGGCAACGCTCGGCCACGGCCACCCGGTAGGCCTGTTCTTCGCCGGCCTTTGGATCGGTGGCGGGGGGCGATTGTGCGGAGGCCGACGCGCCTGCAAGGAGCAGGGCCAGCCAGGCCCTTCTCCGCCAGATGGGGCCGGAAGGGTGCAGGGATGGTCGAGTGAGATGGGGCATCATTCGGGCCATAGGTAGATGGTCTCAGTCATGGGCGTGAGCCGGAGCCGTTGGGGATCCAGCACCACGTGTTTGATACGTTGGCGTTTCCAAGTGTAGGTGATGTGGACCAGGCCGTCGGATGTCTGGATGACGGCCGGGTAGGAAAAACCGGCGGGTGCGGCTGGGTCATGTTCCAGCACCAGGGCGGCGAACCATTGGCGGCCGTCCGGGGAGAGGGCCACGTTGAGCGGCGTGCGCATTCGGGGTCGAGCGGCGTGGTTGTAGACGAGCAGGTGACGGCCGTCTTTGAGCGTGAGGGCGTCGGTGCCGGAGCTGGGATTGGGCAGGAGGGTCAACCGCATCGGACCCCAGGTGCGGCCACCGTCGTCCGACCAGATCTCGAAAATCCGCCCCTGCCGGGTCCGGCCGAGGGCTTGGAGCCGGTTTGGATCGTGAACGAGGATGCTGGGTTGGATGGCGGCGATGGTTTTGCCGTCGTTCAGCGGCGGGGTGCGTGTCCAGGTGCGGCCCAGGTCGGAGGTGCGTTCGAAGTGTACGCGCCAGCCTTCGGGGCCTTCGGTGCTGGAACCGCACAGGAGGTCGCCGTTGGGGAGTTGGACCGGTTTGTTCTTGATGGGACCGAGGATGCCGTCGGGCAGAGGGCGTGGTTCCGACCATGTCCGGCCGTCGTCGTCGGAGGTCATCATCATACCCCACCAGGTGCTGGGGCTGGGGCCAACCTTGTAGAAGAGCAACAGGGGGCCTTCCCGGGGTTTGAACAGCACCGGATTCCAAGTGGGGTGGCGTTCCGTTGGGGAGACGACGCCGTTGGCGACCTCGACCGGTTCGGTCCAGCGACCGTTTACGTGTCGGGAGACCCAGATTCCCACGTCCGGATGGCGTTCGTGGGTGCCGCCGAACCAGGCGGCGACGAGGCCCGAGGGTGTTTCTGCGAGGGTGGAGGCGTGGCAGGAGGGGAACGGGGCGGTCTCGAAAATGAACTCGCTGCGGATCAGACCGGGTGTTTCGGCTGATTCAGAGCCCGTGCATGTCATGGCGAACAGAGTCAGTGATCCGAGCAGCCTGGACAAAAGGGCGGCCGGCATGCTTGTGCGGGTGGTGGGAGGTTCGGTGGGCCCGGGGAGTGGGATGTCGGGCCGGCTCTTGTCAGGGCCGGAGGGGCGTTCCGGGGGCGTGCAGGTACAAAAGGGCGGGGTCAGAGTTTTCATGGGCAGACGATGTGATAGCGGCCGCTACCGAGGAGGAGCACGGGTTGTGGCCCGTCCATACGGTGCTCAAGGACACCCGGCGCACGGTCCGGCGGGACGCCGTTGATTTGCACGCGTTCCGGGTGGGCGGCGGGCAGCTCGACCCGCGCCGTGGTGTTCGGCGGGATGCGGATGTCCCAGATGAATCCTGTGTCTGTGCGGCGCCAGTCGCTCTGAACCCCGCCGTACGGGGTGAGGCGGTTGGCCTTGACCCAGACCAGGCCGGGCACGGGTTGGGGCGCCAGGTGGATGAGCTTGTAGCCGGGGGTGTTGCTGTCGGGTGCGATGCCGGCCAGGCATTCGTATAACCAGAGGAGCAGGTCGCCGACCAGCATGACATGGTTGCCCGAGTTCATCCCCGGTTCGGCGGTGTCGCCGTTCCAGAGTTCCCAGATGGTGGTGGCCCCTTGCCGGACCATGTAACCCCAGCTGGGGTAGTTGGTCTGGGTGGCGATGCGGAAGGCCAGGTCGGGCCTGCCGATGTGGGTGAGGGTGCGCATGAGATACTGGCAGCCGATCAGGCCGGTGGCCAGGTGTCCGCGGTTGAGGACCTCGATGTTGTGGACGAGGGTCTGGGCCACGCGGGGCCGTTCGTTTTCCGGAGTCAGGTCGAAGGCCAGCGGGAGGACGCAGGAGGTTTGGGTGCCGTTGTCGTAGCGGCCGTGCTGGGGATCGTAGAAGCGCTGGTGAAAGGCTCGGGCCATGGTGTCGGCCTGTTTTTCCCACACGGCGGTCTCGGCCTCGGGCCGTCCGAGCAGACGGGCATAGTGGGCGAGGAGCCGGAGGTCGTGGATGAAATAGGCGGTGGCGATGAGGGTGGGATCGGTGCGCCGGGCCGGATCGCGTGAGTGGATGAGCTGGGGGTCCTCCGGTGGCACGCACCAATCGCCGTAGCTGTCGCGTGCAATGAGGCCGTTGGTGACGAAGCCGGACATGTACCGGATCCATCGCGCGGCGGCGTCGTAGGTTTCTTCGAGGAAGCGGAGGTCGCCGTACTGCCGGTACAGGACGCCGGGAGCGATGAGGAGGGTGCTGGGCCAGGTGACGTTGTCCGAGTAGATGGGCCAGTAGGGTGGTGCGACGTCGGGCAGGCTGCCGGATGGGCGCTGGGAATCCACGATGTCCTGCAGCCATTTGCGGTAGAAGTTGGCGACGTTGAACACGTGAGCCTCGCCTGCGCATTCCTCGGAGCGATCGCCGAGCCAGCCCTGGCGTTCGTCGCGCTGCGGGCAGTCGGTGGGGATGCTGCGGTAGTTGCCGCGCAATCCCCAGCGGACGTTCTGATAGATGCGGTTGAGCAGCGGGTGGGAGGAGGCGAAATCGCCGGCGCTTTCGAGGTCGTCGTGAACCACGCAGGCGGTGAGTGCGGAGCGGTCGGGTCGGCCCGGATATCCGGTCAGTTCGACGTAACGGAATCCGTGATAGGTGAAGCGGGGTTGGTAGGTTTCCCAACCCTCGCCGCGCAGGGTGTAGCGGTCGGTCTGGCGGGCGCCGCGGAGGTTGGCCATGTCGAGGAGGCCGTTGGGGCGGAGACGTTCGGCGTGGCGGAGCTGGACCGTGGTGCCACGGGGCCCGCGGACGCGGAGCCTGCACCATCCGACGAGATTTTGGCCGAAGTCATAGATGAAGACACCGGGGCGCGGTTCGGTTATGGCCACGGGCTGCAGTTGCTGTGTGATGCGGATGGGTTCGATGGGTTGGGCGGCGAGTTTGCCGGCGGGGGCGGGCATTCGTTGGGCCGGTTCCCATGTGGAATCGTCGTAGCCGGGGCGGTCCCAACCGGTGAGTTCGAGCCGGGCGTCGTATTCCTCCCCGTCGAATTCGCTGTTGCTCCGGATGGGGCCCTGGTCGGTGATCCGCCAGGACTCGTCGCTGACGATTTCTGTGACGGAGCCGTCGGCGTGTTCGATGCGGAGGTGGAGGATCAATTGGGGGAAACCGAAGCTGACGGTGCCGGCATAGACGCGGCTGCGGTCGGCGTGGAAACGGCCGTTGCCGAGAACGACGCCGAGGGCGTTGGTGCCGGGTTGGAGCAGCGATGTGACGTCTTGGGAGAGATAAAAGACACGCTTGTCGTAATGACCGAGGGCGGGGGAGAGGACGGCGTCACTGACCCGTTGGCCGTTGATGTGGAGTTCGGATAGTCCGAGTCCGGACCAGTGGACGAGGGCGCGTTGCACCGGCCGGTCCAGCACGAACTCTTTGCGGAGCCAACGGGCCGGCAGGCGCCGGTCTTCGGCGGTGAGGGTTTCGCCCCATGGTTCCATGCCGGCGGGTCCGATCACGCGGGCCGGTTTCCAGTGACGATCGTCGAAGTCGGGTTGGTCCCAGCCGGGTTCCTCCTGCGGGTGGACCTTCCAGCGGGCGTCGGTGGGGATGATCAGGGGTGGACCGGAGTCGAATTCGATGTAGATGCGGCCCACGACACCGGCGGGTTTGTCATCGCGGAAGTTGGTGCCGGTGAGGCCGAACACGCAGGTTTGGCCCGGCTCGAGTCGCGTGGTGATGTCATTCCACTTGACGCGATGCGGGTCGTTGCGGCGCGCGCCGAGGTCGCGTCCGTTCAGCCAGCCGCGGCATTCGTTGTCGCCGGTGTACTCGAAGATGGCGCGGACGATCCGGCGATCGGACGGCAGGGTGAGAACCAGGCGGAACCAATTGGTGCCTGCGGGCGCGTGGAGAGGATCCGGCACGTCGGGGTGCCAGATCCAGGAGGTCTGGTCCAGGCGGTTGGTGGTTTCGCGACCCGGTTTGCCGATCCAGCCTGCGCGCCACCCGGCAGGGTCGAGGATCCCGATGGTCCAGGTGGCGGGTGGACTCCACGAGGAGACGCGGTCGTGGTTGTCCCAGACGCGCACGCGCCACCAGACCTGCTGATGGGAGTGGAGCGGACGGCCGGCGTAAGGGATCCAGAGGGAACGATCCGAGGGGACGCGTCCGGTGTCCCACAGGTCGGGCTGGTTCCGATCCAGGGCCGCCGGGTCGGATGCTGCCTGGATCTGATACGCGGTTTGGAGGACGTGAAAGCGTTCGGATTCGATGCGCCAGCTCAGGCGCGGGGCGGGTGCGTCCACCCCGCACGGGTCGGTGCGCCCTTCGCAGCGGAGGTCGGTCACACGGAGCCGGTCGGGTGCGGCGACGGTCAGGGCGGCGCACAGGAGCCAGCCCGAAACCGCCAGCCGCCCTCCGTATGGCCACGCCAAGCGAATCCGGCCCGATCGGTGTGTGCGCGGGCGGATGGGCAACGACCTCATGTCTTCACCGATAGCGGATACCGGGCGCGGGGGCAACGAGAGGCGGGCACGGGCGCTGCCATTTTTCATATGGATTTTGACAGGAGCTGCGCGCGGCCCCTTTTGGTAAAGGCGGGTCGGTGAGGGAGGTCCCGGCTTTGCCGGGCGCGGTCTGTATCGACCCGGCGGGGGGCCGCGGCAGGGCGATGGATTTGACACCCGGCACGGGAAGGGATCAGCATGCGCGCATGGCGCGCGAAAAACCCAGGGCGGCCCGGTTTACGGTTTCTGTACCTGCGGGATTGCTGAAGGAGTTGGACCGGATGTCCGCGGAGAAGGGGTACCGCAACCGGTCGTCGGCCGTGGCCGACATGATCCGCGACGAGTTGGTGGAGCACCGGGAGAAGACGGGCCGGGGTGAGGTCGTGGGGGCGCTGACGCTGGTTTACGACCATCACACGCGTCACGTCCAGGAGACGCTTACGGAGCTGCAACATCGGCATCACGACCGCATCATTTCCACCGTGCACGTCCATTTGGACGCGCATCATTGTCTGGAAGTGCTGTTGATGCGTGGACCTGCGCCGGAGATCCGCAGGATCGCGGACGTGCTCATTGCCGCGCGGGGAGTCAAGCACGGCAAGCTGACCGTGACCAGCACCGGCAAGGACCTGCCGGGTTGACCCTGCACGACCGCCTCCCGGCGCGCTCGGGCGGCGACCCGAAAGATCCCTTGCGGGCGCAATGTGTGTGACGGTCCCCGGAGCTCGGAGCATAACACGGGGCGAAACGTCAACCGGAGGTGGCAGGTCCGAGCTTTGGGAGCGGTTCGGGTTCGCGCTTGAACGGTGGCTGCCGGCGTTTAGTGTGGGATCCATGACCTTGGAAGACCACTTGGGCGACATAGTCCGAAAGGCGCGGGCCATGAACGGGGTACGTGTCTCAGATGCGGCTCGTGCCCTGGGAATGACGGAGGCGGAGTGGGAAGAGTTCGAACAGAGCGGGCGCATGCCGCGCCAGGTGGATTGGAAGGCCCTGGCGGAGCGGGTGGGGTTGAACCCGGAGAAGTTGGAGTCGCTCGTGCGCGGCTGGCTTCCCAAGGTGCCTCCGCTGGAGACCTGGCAGGTCCTGCGCCGGTTCACCACACAGGAGGGGGACAACTGCGTGCACGCCTATCTGATTTGGGATCCCGAAACGCTGGAGGCTGCGTTGTTCGACACCGGTTGGGATGTTTCGGAGATTCTGGAGGTGGTGGAGGCGCAGGGGTTGAAGCTGAAGTACCTTTTCTTGACGCACGGGCACCCGGATCACGTGGCGGGTGTGGGCAGGTTGCAGGGTGAGGTGGAGGGCCTGGAAGTGCGGGCGCATCCGAGGCCGGCGCCGCGCGACCTGCCGGATGAGGAGGGACTGTCGGTGGGCCGGTTGCGGATCTGGTGCCGGCCGACGCCCGGCCATGCGCCGGACGGTGTGACGTATGTGATCCGGGGCTGGCCCAACGGTGCGCCGCCGGTGGCGGTGGTGGGCGACGCCATCTTTGCCGGCTCGCTGGGCCGGGGGAACCAGTCGTGGGAACTGGCCCGGCAGGCCGTGCGCGACCAGATCCTGACCCTGCCACCGGAGACTCTCATCTGTCCCGGGCACGGGCCGCTGACCACGGTGGCGGAGGAAAAGGCGCACAATCCTTTTTTCTGAATCACGAGTTTCCGGGATTCGACCTGCCGAATGTCCACCATGGGACCTTTTCTTCCCGGCCGGCTGTTCTCGAGGGGCGGGTGCGCCCCGGAGGGCGGCGAGGAACGACGCGGCCTGGTCTCCGGCTGTGAGTGGTCCACCTTGTCCGGCCTTGCGGGCGGTGCGTCGGCCGAAGAGGCCACCGGCCGTCGGTTGATCCGCCCTGCTGCCACACCATGAGCCAGGGTCTTTCCTCATCGGCCACCCGCCCTGTCGGTCGCTGGGAACGAGTGTTGCGCGCGTGCCTGCTGCTGTCGGGCATGAGCGGTCTGGTGACCGGCATCTGGGGTGGGCTGTTGCGCATCGGATGGAACCTGCCGTTGCCGGTCCATCACGCCAACTGGATCACCTTTCACGGGCCGCTGATGGTGTGCGGGTTTCTGGGCACGCTGATCGGGTTGGAACGTGCCGTGGGTCTGCGTGCGGGATGGACGTGGTGGGCGCCGCTGCTGGCGGGTGTCGGAGGCGTGTTGACGGAGGCGGGTGTTCTGGGTTGGGGACCGCGCTTGTGCATCAGCGCGGGCAGTGCGGTGTTCCTGGCAGTGGCGATCCGGATCCTGATGATCCAGCGGAATCTGGCCAACATTGTGCAGATGCTGGGTGCGGGGTCGTGGTTGGCGGGCAATGTCGCGTGGTGTTTGGATCGGCCCGTGGCGCAGGTGGTGCCGGCCTGGATGGCCTTCCTCCTCCTGATCATCGCGGGTGAACGGCTCGAGCTGACGCGGTTTGCGCCTCCGGATCCCCGGGCGGCCCGGGTGCTGCTGGCATGCCTGGCGGTGCTGGTGGGGGGACTGGTTTTCGAAGCGGCACAACTGCCGGGTCGGAATCTCCTGCTGGGTGCCGCGCTTGCGGGCACGGCGGTGTGGTTGCTGCGATTCGATCTGGCCTGGCGCACGATCCGTTCGCCGGGGTTGCCGCGTTACATGGCGATCAGCCTGCTCAGCGGGTACGGCTGGTTGCTGATCTCGGGCGTGTGGATGGGGTTGAGCTGGCCGCAGACCGCCGGGGTGGCTTACGACGGCATGTTGCACGCCTTCTTTGTGGGATTCGTGTTTGCCATGATCTTTGGGCATGCCCCGGTGATCTTCCCGGCCATACTGGGCGTGCCGGTGGTGTTTCATCCGGCGGTATATTTCTGGTGGGCGGCGTTGCAGGTGTCCCTGGTGTTGCGGCTGGCCGCGGATGGTCTGGGTTGGGCGGCGGGGCGTTCCTGGGGCGCGGCGGGCAACGGTGTGGCCATCGCCGGCTTCCTTTTGACGATGCTCGTGGGGTGGGGACGCGGGTGGTGGCGGGCCCGCCGTGCTGCTGCGCGGGTCGCTTCCGGCCGATGAGTGGGGGGCGCGTTCGGCCGGGTCCGGCTTGGTCGGGTGCGCGAGGGCGAACGGTGGGATTCTCAGAAAAGCTCGAGAGCAAAGAACCCGGTCCGGTGCGTGTCCGGAACGGGCAGGGTCAGTCGAACCACGGGATCTTCCGGAAAGACATCTTCGCGGAGGGTGGTCCACCCGGTCAATGGTGGCACCGGCCGGGGATGGAAAAGGGCGCGGTATCGGGCTCCGGGCACGTGCTGTTCCACTTCGACTTCGAGGGCTGAAGCGTTCAGGCGGACGCTGCGAAAGCGCGGCCGGGGAACCGCCCCGGGCTGCAGAGAAACCGCGAGCCAGGGCCGGGCCTGAAGTGCGGGGTATTCGCGGGCTGCGTAGGTGGCGTGCCCGGCCCACGGTGACCGTGGCGATGGGGTCAGGCCCACGACCAGGTGCCATCCCTGTTCGAGGGCGGCGCGTAGCTGGGGCGTGACGGCCGCGGAGACCTTGCGCCCCGGCTGGGGAATCCAGGAGGCAAGGGGAGGAGGTAGTCCGGGCTGTTCCAGCCAGGTCATCGCTTCTGCCCAGGGCGGTCCCGCTGCACAGGCCAGCGCCTGTTCCATGGTGGAGCCTGCCGCCACAGGCGCGAGTTCCACACGGGCGGAGCGGATGGCCGCGACCCAGTTGGACGGCAGGCGATCGGTTCGCCAGAGCAGGAAGGCCCGGCGTTCGTTGCCGGGTTGGGGGTCGCGGCCCACGGCCAACAAGGCATCGCCGGCATGGTTGTCGGCGTCTCCCGGGGGTTCCCGCACCCAGGTATCGGCTGCGGGTTGAATCCGGATTTGCACCTCCGGGGAGGCGGGAACCAGGCGCAGCTCGAGCATTGCCCAGTCCACGGCCACGTCGCCGTGCACGGCAACGTCGAGCCTGCCGTCGGCGAGCTGCGGGAGTCGATCCTCCAGATCCAGAAGGTAGACTACGGAGCCGTCCGGTTCGGCGGGGCTGTGCGGCAGGTTGTCCACGGGGATGCCGTTGGTGAGGGTGTCGAGGTAGAGGCGGGTTGGGTTGGCGGGGGAAGAGGCCGTGCGCAGACAAATCTGCAGCGCAGCGGCGGCGACGCGAAGGCCGGGGTCCGGCGTCCAGAGAATGGTGAACGGCACCCATTGACCGGGCTGGAATTCGTCCAACTGGCCTACCGGTTGGGTGCCGGCGCGGGCGCGTACCTGTTCGGCCCAGGCAGGGTCCAAGGAGGTTTCTCCGTCGGGTGGGTTGAGCGGGTCGAACGCGTCCGGCAGGCCGGTCCGGTACTCGCGGATTTGGAGGCCCGGCAGATGGAGCCGGTGCTGGAGCTGGGCGTGGTAGAGGCTGCGGGGAAAGACGGGCGCGCCGTGCTGGTCCACCGTGCCCGGGTCGTGCGGCCCGACGTAGACAGTGCCCTCCTTCAGTGTCCCGGCCGAACCGATCAGCCAGTTTCTGGCACCGGGCGGGTTTTGAACGACGAATCCGCGGGCGCGGCTGTTCCAGACCACGCAGTTGGCCCCTGCCCAACCGTGGCCACTGCCGAGATTGCCGCGGTTTTGCACGTTGAGGTCGTGCCCCTGCACCTCCACGTTGTCCCAGAGGGCGCCGGTGGCCCACCGGTGGTGCGGTCCGGCATCCGACCATGCGTTCTCGCTCAGTCCGTCCACGAAGACGTTTGGGCCGGTGGTCAGGGATTGGGTGACGAACTGGTGCCGGTCGTTGCGGGTTCGGCAGTCGCGGACCAGGCAGAGTTCGCAATCGTCCATGACGAAGGCGTATCGCCTGCCGCCGGTGACTTGTGAGACGGGATCCAACCCTTCGCACTCGCTGACGGTCACGTGACGGGCGCCACGGCCGAGGCTGACGGCGGCAAAACCGAAATGACGTGCCGTCACGCGGCGGACCCAGGCATCTTCCACTGCCTGAAGGTGGATGAACGTCCAGGCATGGTCCTCGTCGTCCGGCGCGGTGAAGTCCGATACGCCCTCGAGATCTTCGAGCCCCACGTTGCGGATTCGTCCCTCCCACGTGAAGCGTCGCACCGTGCCGCCGCCGTACCGTGTTTCGATGGCGCAGACGACGGGCGCATCGAGGAAAAGGGTGTTGCCTTCCATCCCGACGATGCGGCGGTCCATGTCGATCTGGTAGCCGGAGGGTTTCCAGGGATTCACCTCCGGCGGACAACACAGCAGGTCCATCCCCAGATCACGGATCCAGGCGTCGTTGGCGTTGCGGCGGACGAGGATTCGGTCGCCCACCGCCAGGCCATCGGTGCTTTCCACGGTCAGTGCGTGCGCGCCCACGGGGACATACGGGTCCGTGATGTCATGGGTGGTGTTTGGCACGGTTTCAGGCGCGCCGCCGCCCGCCACGAGGATGACGGTGCGCCGGGTGCGTCCGGTGGCGCGCAGGAGGGTGCCGTTGGTGCCGCGGCCGGACCCGCGCAGCACCACGCCGCTGGCGCGGATGGTGACCTGGTTGGAAATTTGAAACTCGCCTGGTGCCAAAAGGACCGCCCCGCGGAACCCTGACGCGTCGATGGGCAGAGCGGCCACGGTGTCGAGGGCCTGTTGAATGCGCGCGGTGTCGTCGCCCGGTCCGGGCACGACCACCTGCCGGACGGGCACCAGGGGCGGCTCGCGCTCGCCACCGGCGTAGCCCACGGTCGAGAAATCCGGGATCCGATTGCCGCGCGTGTCGGAAAGACTCCAAACCGCCCCGGCGGGGGAGACCCGGATCCATGAACTCTGGGTTGGGGAACCGGCGGACTGGCCGGAAGCGCCCGTTGCGCCGGCCAGGGCCCAAGCCAACAGGCCGGCGGCCAACGTGGCTGCCAGGGCCCGCCCACGCCCGGATGATGGTGACGGCGGGCGGATCGAACAGAGGCGACGCCTCGGCATCTGGGGCGCACTATGCCTCCACCGGCTGGTGGAGGAAATCCGACGTTTGTTGGAGGGACCGCCCGGAGTTTGACCGGGCAGCCCGAAACCCGGGAAACCGCCCGGAGCTTTCGGCTGCGAGCCTGAATTCGCGTGATGGACGGCGGGTCAGGCGCGACCGGCCTCGGCGCCGGCCAGTTCCCGGCGCAGTTCATCGAGCATGGTTTGCAGGCGCCGGCCGTATTCGACGAAGTTCTTGCGCAGCGCCTCGTCGTTGGCGGCGGCCTGTTTCGGGTCGTGGAAGACGGCCACCATGTGGGGTTCGATGCTGATGCCGGCGTCGTAGCCGCGGGCCAGGGCGTCCCGCAGGATGTCGCGGACACGGCCCTGGCCCTCGCCGGGCCAGTGGTAGCTGGCATCGTTGCGTTCGGGCACCCAGGTGGCGTCCTTGACGTGGATGTGGACGACGTGATCGCGTATGTGTTCCCAGAACTCCCAGGGATCCTGCCGGGGCCATGGTTTGGGTTTGGAACGGTCGGGGTTCAGGATGGGGTTGGCGGTGTCGAAGACCCACTTGAGCCCCGGGCATTTGTCGAGCAGCTCGAGGGCGTGTTGCCAGCTCATGCCGCCGTAGTTCATGCAGTTTTCGTGGACGGGCTGGAGTCCTTCGTCCAGGAACATGCGGGTGACGTCGCGTACGCGTTCGAACACCTTCCTGGGGATGGTGTACTCGTCGTCGCCGGGTTTGAAACTCATGATGCGGATGTACCGGGCGCCGGCGCGTTTCATCCTGGGGATGGCGCGGCGGACTTCGGCCAGTGTGACCTCCCACGGGGTGTCCGGTGTCTTGGCCCAGTTCATGATGGTGGAGCCGAAGCAGTAGACCTGGATGCCCGCGCTCTCAAGTTGGGCCAACGCCACGTCGAAAGCGGCGTCCGGGATGTCATGGAAGTTGCCCTTGGGATGACCGGCCACTTCCACCGTGCGCGGCTCGATGTGCCGCCAGTCCAGTTCGCGCAGGGCGGCGATCTGGCTTTCGATGCGCACGCCCGCTTCGTCGCCTATGCCCATCAGCATCATGGTTCTTCCTCCTGCTCGACAAACGGCGGCAGGGAGACCGGCGCCGGGCCGGCCCCCGCCGCGGGTTCAACGCCGGAACGAAGCCGAAAAATCGGTTGGTTCCACCTCCACGACCTGTTTCCGGACCTTCGAGTTGGCGATCAGCTCCTGCAGTTTTGCCTCCCAGGCCGCGCCGTCCATGGGCAGCTGCAGTGTCCGGTCCAGCAGCGCGGAGAAGACCACCGCATTGGCCAGTTCCACCGAGTGAATCCCCTCGGGCCCCGGAGCGATCAACGGTTCGCCGTCCAGGATGGCATTGACGAAGTTCTGCACGATGATGGCGTGGGGCAGTGTGGCGTCGGTGAAGGGGATTTCCACGTTCCACACTTCCGGTTTGGCAAACGGACTCCCGGCGGTGCGACTGAACTCGATCATGTCCGCCTCGTTGCGGATGAACCGGAGCCGGTTGTCTTCCAAAACGGCCTTGCCGCGTGTGCCGGCGATCTCCAGCCGGTTGGTGCCCGGTGCCTCGCCCGTGGAACCGAGGAACACGCCGGTGGCACGGTTCGACCATTCCAGGTAGGCGGTGACGTTGTCTTCCACCTCGATGTCGTGGTACCGGCCGAACTGGCAGAAGCCGCGCACCCTGGCGGGCATGCCGCAGAGCCACTGCAACATGTCCAGGTTGTGCAGGCACTGGTTGATGAGCACACCACCGCCCTCGCCCTTCCAGGTGGCGCGCCAGCCCCCGGTGGCAAAGTAGAGCTCCGGCCGGAACCAATCGGTGTTGATCCAGTTCACCCGGACGATCTCGCCCAGCTCGCCACTGGTGATCAGGCGGCGGAGCTTCTGGTAACGCGGCTCGGTCCGGAGCTGGAACATTGCCGCGAACACCTGCCGGGGCCTCTGTTGCGCCGCAGCGATGAGGCGTTCGGCGTCCGCCTTGTGGGCCGCTATGGGTTTTTCGACCAGAATGTGCAGACCCGCCGCCAGCGCGGCGATGCCCAGCGTGACGTGTTGATAGTGCGGCGTGGCGATGAGGACGGCGTCCACCTCGCCCGAGCGGAACAATGCCTCCGGCTCGGTGAACCGTTTCAGGCCCGGATAACGCTCGGCAGCCTTCCCGCGACTGCAAACCGCCACCAGCTCGCATCGCCGGACCCTGCCCTGCAGCAGGTAATCGGCGTGGTAACGGCCGATGTTACCCAGTCCGACGATCCCCAGACGCACCTTTTCCATGTCCGTCACTTTACGAAGCTGCCCCGTCCCGCCAAAGCAAAACCGTGCCTGCGCCGCGGGCCGTTTGGGATCCGACGGGCTGTGGACGCTCTGCCAGCGCCCATCCCGGCGGAGGGCCGCCGCCGGGGACGGGTGGGACCGGCCGCGGTCCTTTGCGCTTGTCTGCGTGGTGGAACGACCTAGTTTCCGGTCCGTGCTCGAACGATTGATCCGCCAGGTGAACGAGGGCGGGGTGTTGACCCGCGAGGAGGTCCGCGGCGCCGTCGAGTGTCTCGTGGACGAGCGTGTTGCGGTGGAGACCAAAGCCGATTTTCTCGCCGCTCTGGCCCGCCGGGGTGAGACCCCCGAGGAAATCGCGGCCTTTGCGGACGAACTGCGCAGCCGCGCGGTGGAGCCTCCACTGGATCCGGGTTGGCGCAGCGGACGCGTGATTCTGGACGTGGTGGGCACGGGTGGGGATCGTGCGGGTACGTTCAACATTTCGACGACCGTGGCCCTGATCTGCGCCGCGGCCGGCGTGGCGGTGGCCAAGCATGGCAACCGGGCGGTCACCTCCCGGGCCGGCAGCGCGGACGTGCTGGAGGCGCTCGGGATCCCGGTTCAGACCACACCGGAACAGGCCGTGGAGAACCTCCGGCGACACGGCTTCGCCTTCTTTTTTGCGCCGCTGTATCATCCGGCCTTCCGCCATATCGCCCCTGCGCGGAAGCTGTGCGCCGAACGGGGTCAGCGGACCCTGTTCAACTACCTCGGCCCGCTGTTGAACCCGGCGCGACCGGATGCGCAACTGATGGGCGTGGCGCGGCCGGAGCTGTGTGCCCCCCTGGCGGCGGTGTTGCAGTCGCTCGGGATCCGGCGCGGCGCGGTGGTGTGCGGCGAGTTGCCCGGCAGCGGGCCCGAGACGCGCGTCTGGGTGGATGAGCTTTCTCCGGCCGGACCCACCACGGTTGTGGTCTTCGGCACGGGCGGTGCAGAGGCCGCGGCCATCTGGCCACGGCCGGCCCGTGCCCGCCTGGTCACAGGTCCCGGCGATCTGCAGGGTGGCGACGCGGCGACCAACGCCGCGATGCTCGAGGCGTTGCTCCAGGGCCGCGACCGCGGTCCGCGTCGTGAGGCCGTTCTTTACAACGCGGCCGTGGCACTCTGGGTGGCGGGCGCGGCGGGATCGGTGGAACAGGGCTGGTTGCTGGCCGAGCAGGTCGTGGACGACGGACGAGCAGCCCGGAAACTGGAGGAACTTCGACGGTCCGCGGCGAGTTCCTCATCCCCTGCCTGATGCCGACCGAACGCGCACAAGCCGGCGGAGGGCGTCAGGGCAACCATCCGGCTGTCCGGACCGCCCGGCTTGACGAAGCGGCCGGTTTTGTCGTTCCCTCGCCAGCCGCATGACCAACGAGGCCCGGAACCAACCGAGGCGTCCCACCGCCTGGCTGCGCCGCCTGTACGATTGGACCGTGCGCTGGGCCGAGCGACCCGGTGGGACCTGGGCGTTGTTTGCCATCGCCTTCATGGAATCCTCGTTTTTCCCGGTGCCGCCCGACGTGTTGTTGCTGGCGCTGAGTGTGGGTGCCCCGCGTCGGGCCCTGTGGTTTGCGCTGGTTTGTTCCGTGGGCTCGGTGTTGGGCGGCATGTTCGGCTACCTGATCGGGCATTACGCATGGGAAGCGGTTCGGGGCTGGTTCATCCCGTACATCTTCTCGCAGGCGGCCTTCGACAGGGTGGCCACCTTGTACAACGACAATGCCTTTCTGGCGATCTTGTCGGCGGCCTTCACGCCCATTCCGTACAAGGTTTTCACGGTCGCGGCCGGTGTGTGCGGGGTGGATTTGTGGACCTTGGTTGCCGCCTCGGCCATCGGGCGGCCTGCGCGGTTCTTTCTGGTGGGCGGTGCGGTTTACCTGTTGGGTCCCCAGGTCAAGTCGTGGATCGAAAAGTATTTCGACTGGCTGGCCTGGGCGCTGCTGGCTCTGGGCATCGGCGGCTTCGTGGCCTTGAAGTATCTGAGATGAGGGCGCGGATGCGATGCGACCTTGTGTGATCGCCAATCCGGTGGCCCGGGGAATGCGGCGGGTGGGGGGCGAGGGGTTGCGAACGCTTTGCGGACCGGATACCGCCATCCGGTGGACGAGCGCCGCAGGAGAGGCCCGGGCGCTGGCAGCCGCCGCGGTGCGGGAGGGATTCGATCTGTTGGTGGCCGCGGGCGGCGACGGGACGGTCAACGAAGTGCTCAACGGGATCGGTGACGTGCCCGGTGGATTCGAACGCGTGCGGCTGGGCGTGTTGCCGCTCGGGACGGCCAACGTGTGGGCGCGGGAGCGGGGACTGGACCTGGATCTGGCGCGGGCGTGGGAAAGGTTGAGGGAAGGGCGGGAACGACGTGTGGACCTGCCCTGGGCGGAGTGGCAGGAAGGCGGTGCGGCCGGGCGCCGGTTTTTTGTGCAGTTGGCGGGGGCGGGTTGGGATGCCCTGGCGATTGAACGGGTCCGGGCCGGATGGAAACGGTGGTTGGGGCCCTGGGCGTACGTGTGGGCGGGATGGGAAGCGCTGCAGGCCGGTTGTCCGCTGGTGACGGCCCGACTGGCCGAGGTGTGCATGAGCGGTCCGTGGGTGTTGGTGGGCAACGGCCGGTTCTACGGCGGGCCGTTCGAGTTGTTCCCGGGCGCATCTGCGGAGGATGGCTGGTTGGATGTTTGCGTGGTGCCGCGGTTGACCTTGGGGATCGCCGTGTGTGGCGGTCTGTCGGTGCTGTTGCGGCGCCGACTGCCCGGGCGGTGGGTCCGGCGGGGCCGGACGCAGCGGTTGGAATTGTCGTCCGAATCGCCCGTGCCGTTCGAAGTGGACGGCGAACGCGCGGGGCGCACACCGGTTACTTTCGGGCTTACGCCGGGGGCGCTGCGGGTGGCGGTGTGAAAGTTCATGGGTCCGGCCGGGGCTTGGAGGCTCAGCGGGGGCCTCAGCGGCCGGGTTCGAGGAAGGTGCGGGCGCGGGGATCGGACAAACGTGGGGTTGAACGGAAGCGCCCGGCTCCGGCACGATGCGGATCGTGAGCACGACCAGCAAGGCGCCGGCGGGGCTGCCCCTGAGCGGGCAGGTGGATCGGGAGGCTCTGGAACGTGAGGTGGCCGAGTTGCGCGCGTTGGAGGCGTTGCCGTGGCCACGGAAGGCGCTGGGGTATTTGAAGCGGACGGGGCCGGGTCTGTTGCAGAGCGCCATGACCCTGGGGGCCGGCAGTGCGGTGGCGTCGGTGGTGGCGGGGGCGTCGTTCGGCTACGACCTTCTGTGGGTTCAGCCGGTGGCCATGCTGCTGGGGGTGTGCATGCTGGCGGCATTGGGGCACGTGGTGTTGATGACGGGTGAACGCCCGTACCGGTTGGTGGCGCGGGAGCTGCATCCTTCCCTGGCGTTTCTCTGGGCGTTGGCCACGGTGGTGGCCTCGGTGATCTGGCATTTTCCGCAGTACGGCCTGGCGGCCGGCGCGGCGCGGGACCTGGCGGAGCTGGCCGGCTGGCCGGTGTACGCCGTGGATGCGGCTGGGGCACGGCGGTTGACGGGCGCGGGTTACGCGGTGAGTTTCGGGACCGGTTTTTTGTTGCTGGGCGTGTCGCTGGCCACGGTTTGGAGTTACGGCCGGCGCGGTGCGGGGATCCGAGTTTACGAGTGGTTTTTGCGGGGTGTGATCCTGCTGGTGATCCTCTCGTTTGCCACGGTGGTGGTTTGGACGGGGGTGGACTGGGGGGCGTTGGTGCGCGGGTTTTTCGGTTTCACGCTCCCGCGCACGGCCAACGGGGTACAAACCGTGTTGGGTGCGATCGGCGCCGCGGTGGGGATCAACATGACCTTCTTGTACGGGTACTCGCTGCTGGCCAAGGGCTGGGGACCGGTGCACCGGCCGCTGGCGCGGTGGGATTTGGTGATGTCCATGCTCGTGCCGTTTGTACCGGTGACCTCGCTGATCATCATTGCCATGGCCAACACGGTGTACGATCCGGCGCGGGCGGGGATCGTGCGGACGGACCTGCGGCCGGTGGACGCGGCGCAGGCGCTGGTGCCGGTGATGGGCGCGAACGTGGGGCGGATCGTGTTCGATCTGGGGTTCATTGCCATGACCTGCGGGGCGATCAGCGCCCACATGGTGGTGTGCGGGTTCACCGTGTGCGAGATGTTCGGGCTGGAGTACACGGAGAAGCGGTATCGGATGTTCACGCTGGTGCCGGTGGTGGGGTTGCTCGGGGTGGTGACGTCCACGCCGTTGTGGATGCCGGTGGTGGCGTCGGCGATCGCGTTTGCGATGTTGCCCATCGCCTACGTGACGTTTCTGGTGCTGTACAACCGGCGCAGTTGCGGCGGGGCGGGGTTTGCGGCGACGCCGGGCCGGCTGGTGTTCAACCTGATTCTGCTGGTGGCCGTGGCGCTGTCGGTGGTGGGTGCCGGCGTCCAGCTCAAGACGCGGGTCTGGGATCGGCTTCCTTTGCTGTTGGGCCGACCGGCAGCGATGGTGCCGGGCCGTCCGTTGCCAACGGTCCGGGCAGACGTGGACTGCCGGGCCTTTGGGCTTGTCGGGCACGCAGAGGCTCGGTTCCAATGCGACCGGGCCTGACATTCGAAGGAGCAACGAGGATATGAAGAAGTTGGTGATTCGACCTGCGGGAGCGGCCCCGGCCGTGGGACCCTACAACCACGCGGTGCGGGTGGGCGACCTGTTGTTTTGTGCGGGACAGATTCCGGTGGACCCCGCGACGGGGCAACTGGTCGAGGGCGACGTCCGAGCGCAGACCGAACGGGTGCTGCGGAACGTGGAGATCGTGCTGAAGGATCAGGGTCTCACGTTCGACGATGTGGTCAAGACGACGGTGTTTCTGACCGACCTGCAGGATTTTGCCGCGATGAACGAGGTGTACGGGCGGTTTTTCACGCGCGATCATCCGGCCCGTTCGACGGTGCAGGTGGCGGCGTTGCCCAAAGGTGCGCGGGTGGAGATCGAGGTGATCGCCTGTTACGGCCACGGGGCCGGGTCCTGAACCGGGATCTGTCGGGGCGGGCCGGCGGGCGGACGACCCGCCGTGGCCGGTCGCGAACGGTGTGCCGGGGCCGGGCCCGTGGGCGGGGAGCAGGGAGACCTGGTTTATGGAGTGGTTGATCGGTTTCGTGCTGGGCGCGTGCGCCGGCGGGGTGTCGGTCTGGCTGTGGGCGCGCAACCGTGCCCAGGCGGGCGATCTGCGCCTGGAGAACGAGTTGCGCGATCAGGTGCGCCTCCGGGAGGAGGAACTGGTGCGACTGCGAGCGGAAATGGCCGAGCTCAGTCGTGGAAAGGCCGCGGCGGAGGCCGAGCGGGACGCCACGCGGAGGTTGATGGCGGATCAGCAGCAGTTGCACGAGCGCGCCCTGCGGGAGCAGCAGGAATCGCATGAGCGTGCCCTGCGGGAGCAGCGGGAGTCGTACGAGCGTGCGTTGCGCGAGTGGCAGGAGGCCCGCGAAAAGGCCCTGGCGGAGGTGCGCGAGGCGTTCAAGGCTCTGAGCGCCGAGGCGTTGAAGGAGAGCGCGCCGGCGTTCCTGCAATTGGCGGGTCAGATGCTGGGCAGGCTGCAGGAGGCGGCCAAGGGGGATCTGGCCCAGCGTCAGGAGGCGATTCGCGCGCTGGTGCAACCGTTGAAGGAGCAGTTGGAAGCGTATCAGCGCCGTCTCCAGCAGGCCGAGAGCCAGCAGTCGGTGGTGCTGGGCGAGCTGCGCAAGCAGTTGGAAACCCTCTCGCAACAGAGCCAGATGCTGGCCCAGGAGACGCAGCAGTTCCGGATGGTGCTGCGATCGAACCCGGCACGGGGTCGCTGGGGCGAGGAAACCCTGCGGCGTGTGGTGGAGGCCGCGGGGATGAGCGCGCACTGCGATTTCGTGGAGCAGGTCAGCGGGGCGGAGGGGAAACCGGACCTGATCGTGCATCTGCCGGGCAACCGGGTGATCCTGGTGGATGCCAAGGTTCCGGACCTGGACTTTTTGTCCGCGCTGGACGAGGCGGACCCGGCCCGGCGCGCGGCTGCGTTGGCGGCTCATGCGCGGAAACTGCGGCAGACGATCACCGACCTGGCCGAGAGGGATTATCCCCGGCAGTTTCCCAACGCCCTCGATCACGTGGTGCTGTTTTTGCCGGCCGAATCGCTGTTCAGCGCGGCGCTGGAGGGTGACCGTGAGTTGATCGTCTGGGCGGCGCAACGGCGGATTCTGCTGGCCACGCCGGCCTCGTTGATCGCCTTGCTGCGTTCGGTGGCGGTGAGCTGGCAGCAGCACGCCCAGACGGAGAACGCCCAGCGCATCGCGCAGGCGGCGCGTGACCTGTACGAGCGGGTGGTGACCTTCACGCAGCACTTGGAGAAGCTGCGTGCAGGGTTGGAACGGGCGGTGACCGCCTACAACGATGCGGTCGGCAGTTTCCAGGCAAGGGTCCGACCGGCGGGGGAAAAACTGGCGGCGTTGGGTGGTGGCGCGCCGGGCAAGGACCTGCCCGAACCGGAACCCATCGCGCAGGGGCTGCGGTTGACGACCGGGAACAGCGGTGCCGGCCGGACCGCCCCGGATGCGTAGCGCAGCCTCCGGCCCCGGTCCGCCCCCGGAAACCGGCTGCACCGTTTCTTGCGCAGTGGGTTCTCTGCGCACGAGCTGCGGGGATCCGCCCGCAGGTCAGAGCCCTTCGAAGCGCGTCTGTCCGGGGCGCGGCACCGGGTAGGTGCCGTCCGGACCCGGTTGGGTGGGCGGCTCCATGCCGTCGCGACAGTCCTCGGGCTTGGGCGGGTAGGCAAAATCGGAGTTCCGGATCTGTTCCCAGGTGATTTCGCGGCCGGTGTAGCACGACAACTGGCCCATGACAGCGATCTGGGTGCTGCGAATCATGTAATCGCCGTTGTCGAGGGGTTTGCCGCTGCGGATGGCCGCAAACAGCGCGTTGTGTTCCTCCTGGTAGGGGTCGCACGCTCCCTGCCAGCGCCAGGGTCGTGCCCCGGTGATGCGGCAGTGGAGCAGGTCGGCGCGGCCTTCGGAGCCGTGGACGAGGCTGGAGTTCTCGTCATAGCAGCCCGGCGTGGTGCGGCAGAAGGCGTAGACCTTGATGCCGTCCGGCCATTCATAGACCACCGAGTGGTGATCGAACACGTCCCCGTACCGGGCCTCGGTGAGGGTGGAACGGCCGCCGAGGCCGTGGCATCGGAGGGGCGCGGTGTTGCCCAGGACCCAACTGGCGCGGTCGAGGTTGTGGATGAGCGACTGGACCACGTCGTCGCCGGAGAGCCAGCGGAAACGGTACTGGACGTAGCACTGCCACTGCAGTTCCGTCAGGCCCGGTGGTCGTTCCAGGATCCCGTACGGGCCGCGGAGGAAGTTTTCCTCGATGGCGATCACACGGCCGATGGCGCCCTCCTGGATGCGCCGGATGGTTTCCTGGTAACCCGTGTGGTAGCGGCTCTGCAGGCCGGAGACCATGCAAAGGCCCTTTTGCCGGCCCGTTGCCACCGCGCGTTCGAGCAGGCGCAGGCCATGAGGATCGATGGCGTGCGGTTTTTCGACGAACACGTGTTTGCCGGCCTCCACCGCGGCCAGCATGTGCCAGGGGTGGAACTTGGCGGCGTTGGCGATGAGGACCACGTCGCTTTGCTCGATGACGCGCCGGTAGGCGTCGAACCCGGTGAAAGCGTGTTCATCGGGCACCTGCACCTGATTGTCGCGCCCGTCTCGGGCCAGTTCGGCTTGGATGACGCGGCGGGCATTCTGGATCCGTTCGAGGAAGATGTCGGCCATCGCCACCAGGACGGCCCCGGGGTCGGCGCGCAGGGCCTGGACGGCGGCGCCGGTGTTGCGGCCGCCGCAGCCGATGAGCCCGACGCGCAGCCTGTCACTGCCGGCGGCATGCGCGACCCGCGCCAGATCGAGCATGGCCAGTCCGGCCGTGGCCGCCGCCGACGTGGCGAGGAAATGGCGCCGGTTCCAGGCATGGCGGGGCGTGTCGCCACGGGCGAAACCGGCTTGGACATCAGAGGGTCGGTCTCCGTAGGGGGGTCGCTTGGTTTTCATGGTCGCATCGACTTCAGAAGGCCCGGGGCAAAATCCCGCGCTGAATATTTATTGGGCACAGGGACGCCTGTGCAAGTTCGGGAGAGCTTTCGGCCCCGGAACGGGCCTTGTGTCAGACCCGACCTGCCAATGAAAAGCACCTTGCTCAGCGGATCTTTTCCGGCGGCCACGCCCTTCGGGGCCGGAGGGCCGGTGCCTCGGAAAGCGCCGGTCACGACGGAGAGGAGTAGTCTCCCAACTGTGGAGCCGCAGGTCCATCAGCGAACCTCTTGCAGAGCCGGGAGCGGGGGGCCCACCGGTCCGCCGCGGGGCATGGCCGCGGCGCCCTTCGCCGTTGTCCACCCCGGCACTGCTGCGGATTTCATCGTGTCTCCGCAATGCCCAGTCGTTCCAATGTTGCCCTCAACCACAGGAGCGATTCCTCAAGAAGCGGTCCTCCCGCTGCTTCACACTCGATACTGAGGACTCCGCGGTATCCCGCTTCGTGCAGCAGGGAGATGCATCCGACGATGTTTTCGGCGTTGACCCCTTTGCCCAGACTGCAGTGACTGATGGCCACGCCGGTTGCCCGGCCGCGCATCCTTTCGGCCAACGAGGACGACACATCCTTGAGGTGCACATGAGCGACGCGTGAAAGGAACTTCTTAAGAAAGCTGACCGGGTCCTGCCCGGCGATGTAGGTGTTACCGGTGTCCATGTTGAAGCGAAGGTAGGGACTGTCCGTGAAGGTGAGCATTTCTTGCAGCAGGTCCGGTTGGGTGGTGAACCAGCCATGAGGCTCGATATTGACCACGATTCGGTGAGCCTCGGCCACTTTGAGGATCTGGAGATAACTGCGCTTCATCATGGTCAGGGTCTCTTTCACGGTCAGGCCGGCCGGGGGATGGAGTCCGTCCGTGGTGTCCACGCATGGGCAACCCGCCTGCGCCGCCCAAGCCACCGCTTTCAACACATAGGGAACGCCGCGCAGCGGTCCTTCCTCTGTGGATAGGGGAAATGCCGCGTCCACCTGCGAGAACCGGACCCCGTAGCGCTCCATTTTGCGCCGCAACAGAACGGGATCCTCGTACAGTGCGACATGGGGGAAATACCCCAGCCCATGGATCCAACTGACGCCGTCAGTCAGACCACATTCGATGTACTGCAGGTCGTGGTGCCTGGCCCACTGGAGGCAGTCGTCGAAGGACCAGCAAGCGGAATTAAATGCGTCCGTATGGAAACCGATTTTCATCACGACCTCTTGCGCCGCGGTCGGTGCACGGGCTCTTGGCCTGGTGGTCAGGGTCTTACCCGGAAAAACCGTTGCCGGCCTTCCGGTGGAAGCTCCATGCCAGAAACGGCATCGGGAACAGTTGTCCAAGGTCCTTCAAGGTTTGTTGCACTTTCGAGAACTCCGGTGCCCGTCCAGGTCAGACGGATTCGCCCGCCCATCCGCGTGATTTGAAGTTGGGGAAGGGCGGGGAGGGGCTCGAAGTAGAACGTGCCGGCGCCGTAACGGTTGACCGGCCCTCTGTCCGGGGTGGCCGGGAACTGGCCTGCCGCACCAAAACGGCCGGATCCGACAAAGAGGAGCGAACCTCCACCAAAGACCTGGAGCTCGGCTGCGTCGAGCGAGTTGTCGAAATAGGGCTCTTCCGAGCCATAGCCCCAGCAGGCGATCACGCCTTGAAAACCGGCAGGAAGCACTACGGGCTGTGGCAGCGCCTTGAAGCGGCTGCCGTCGCGCAGGGTGCCGGGGTCTTGGGGCGTGAACTCCAGCGACGCCAGTGCCTCGCGGGTTTGGCGGTCGTAAAGCACAACGGTCAGCGTCAGAAACAAGCCGTCGGCGGAAGAGTCGAACACGCCGAGTTCGGTGATCCGCACCGGCCGTGCAACGTCGAAATCCATGCCCAATGAGCCGCTGTAGGTGCCGGAGCCGGCCAGGCCAAAGGCCACGAGATACGCCACACCGGGCTCGCGCGGATTGGGCCTGGATCGAACCACGTTCGAGTCGAGGCTTTCCCGGCCCTCGGCCGCCACCGCGCGGATCCGGTAAAAGACCTCCACCCCGTTGGTCAGCCCGGTGTCCTCGTAGGACGTGTCGGGGGTTTCGGCCACGAGTTCGAAGGGGCCGGCAGGATCGGTGGCCCGGAACACGCGGTAGGTCACCGCCGGCAGTGGCCGGGTAATGGGATCCCAGTAGAGGGTGACTTTGGCGTCCTCATAGGGGACGACCACATGGAGGACAGGGATGCCGGGGCGCTCAGGAGGCAGTACCTCGTACAAGAAAGTGCCGGCGGCGAATCGCGCGGCCGGGCCTTGGTCCAGGATTTCGGGAAAGGTTCCGGGCTCAAAACCGTAGCGGCTGCTCCCCACAAAAAGGATGGAGCCGTTCCCGTCGTGCAGGGTCCACACGATGGCATTCGTGTTGCCGTCCGAATTGAGGAGTCGCTCTCCCGGTCCGTACCCGTCGGCCTGCATGACGCCTTTGAATCCGGCTTCGAGGCGGAGAGGGCTTTCGAGATCCTTGAAGCGCATGCCCTCGATGAGTCGGCCCTCGCCCGGGGCAAACAGGACTTCGGCAACGATTTCTTGCGTCTCGCGGTTGAAGATGCGCGCCGCCAGCGGGCGGGTGAGCCCGTCCGCGCCGTCGTCGAAAACACCCAGCGCCTTGATCACGATGGGGCTTTGGATGTCGAAGTCGAGTCCCAGCGAACCACTGAAGACCTGGTTCCCGGTGGCGGCCGGCGTGAAGTATGCAATTTCGTGATTGTCCGGTAACCGGTAGGGCGAGGTACATCGCACGGGCGAATCCGGGCCTTCCCGGCCGTTGGAGGCACGTGCCCGAACGACGTAACAGTATTCCGCACCATTCTCGACATTGGTATCCAAGTAATGAGTGGTTTGCAGCTCGGCAATGAGCTCAAAGGTTTCCGCCGCCGCCAACCTCCGGAAAACCAGGTAAACCGCCGCAGGCAGGGGGCTTGTGACTTCGTTCCAGAAGATCTCCACGCGGGCATCACCAGGTCGCAGGGTTAGATCAGGCCGCCCCGGCATGACAATGGGGGTGGATCGGAATTCAAAGGTGCCGGCCGCATACCGGGCCGCCGGGCCCTCGTCCACCGTCGAGGGATAGCTCCCGGGCACCAGTCCCCAACGACTGGATCCCACGAATCGGATCGAACCGTTTCCGTCGTTCGTGGTCCACACGATGTTGGTGTCCTCGTTGAAACGGTTCCGGAGCTTTTCTTCCTCTCCGTACCCTTCGGCGGTGATCGTTCCTCGGAAACCAATGGGCAGCTCCAGCGGGGTTTCGAGAGATTTGAACCTGCTTCCCCCAACCAATTCGCCGGGGTCGTCCGGAGTGAAAATGAGGGAAGCAACCTCGGTCTCCGTGGTTCGGTCCCACAACCGGGCGATCAGCGTGGCGTTCAAGCCGTCGGAACCATCGTCGAAAACGCCCAAACGCGTGAGCACGACGGGATTTTCCACGTCAAAGTCCATTCCCAACACGCCTCCAAAGGCCTGGTTCCCCGCCGTTCCGGCCGGGACTTGATAGGCGATGAAGGTTTCCTGTGCACCCGCCCGATCCATCGGGTGGAGTCCGACGATGGCGAGGGCCAGTGCGAACAGACGCCTCCAGAGAGGGCAGCGTCCTGGGTTTCGATCGTTCTTGGATGGTTTCATGTTCGTTGGGGGTTGGTGTTGTGTGAATTGGGCAAAGGTCAGAGAGGCGGGTCCGGCGGTGGCCGGTCGATGTCCCATCCCTCATAACTGTGATTCAGCCACCAGTCGGTTTCTCTCGTGTTGCCGACAATGCGGCGGGCACTGTTGTCGGCAAATACCACGTTCATGCCGCGCTCATGCGGCATGTTCAGCGCACGGTGGTACGGAATCTCCCAAATCAGGACCGCTTTCGAGGGGTTCTTGACGTTGCTGGCCTTGCGGCCGCTGATCGGACGGTCCGTGGCGTGAACCCCGCGCCAGGGATCGAAGTAGATGTGCGACCAGACATAACTGACTCCGTCGTTGTCGAAAAAGAAGTCCCGGCCGAACACGTCGTCATTGGACCCACGCACGACGATCTTCCCTTTCAAGCCCGAGGGACACGCGTAGAGCCCGGCTGTGGGCTCGTACCGTGGGCGTTCCGAGGTCCTGGGCTTGACGGTATTCGGCCCCAGATAGGGTTCGAACAATTCTGGCATCCATTTCTCGCCAATTCGGAACTGCAGTCCCAAGGCCTTGCCCCAATTCAGCACGCGCGGGATATGGTCGTTGAAATCGTTCGCGTAAAGGGCGGAGGCCAATCCCATCTGACGGGCATGGTTGAGGCAGTAGGTACGGTAGGAGCGACTTCGCGCTTTTGCCAGGGCCGGCAAGAGCAGGGCAGCCAGCAGTGCGACAATGGCCAGGACAACCAGCAGCTCGATCAGGGTAAACCCGCGACCGCAGGGCGGCGGGTACGTGGGTGGGGAGAGATCGCATGTCATAGGGCCTGCAGGGGAACACCATACCGACAGGTATGGTCGCGGTTCGGAGTGTCCTCTCTGGGGGTGGGGATCAACAGGTCAGCGGAGATGCGCCTGCTCAGGCGCTTTCCGTCCGGCGCGTGTCGCGGATACCGAGGATTTCCTGAAGACCGGCAAGAATGCGCGCCTCCTCGGCCGGGTGGCAGATTTCCGGTTCGAACATGGCGCGCAACTTGATGCCTTCCATGGCGGCCAGCATCAGATTGACCGCCTGGACCGGATCGTCCACCTGTGCGGCGCCGGTTTCGGATGCGGCGCGCAACAGGCCGATGTAGAACTCCCGGACCGTGTCGTAGAACTGTTGCCAACTGCGACGCAGCCCGGCGTCTTGAACGGATTTGGTGAAGATCTCCATGGTGAAGACGCGATTGGCTTCATCCAGGAGACACGTGCGCACGGCCACACGGAGAGTTTTCAGCAAGCGCTCCCTGGGATCACGCACCCCCACCAATGCCTCATTGATGCGCCGCTGGTAGGCACGGTAATAGTGAGTGCACGCCGCGTAGATGAGCTCCTGCTTGGAGCTGAAGTGCCAGTAAAGACTTCCCTTGGTCACGCCCGCATGGGCGGCGATTTGGTCCAGGTTGACACCGTCAAAACCCCTTTGAGAAAACAGCGCGAAGGCGCTCGCGGCCAGGGCCGCGCGCATGTTCCGGGCCTTGGACCGCCGGCTTGCGAGCGGATTCGTGCGCATCACGGCCAAACCATACCGTCTAGTACGGCGTTGTCAATCCCATTTTTTGGGCCCTCCGAAGAGCCGATGGTGGATCGGTCCTTGGGTGCCCGGGACGCAGGCGCGCCACGGCTGGCCTCGGTGGGGCCGGCGGCGGGAACCGTCCTGAGCCTGAAGCAGAGCCGCCTCCCGGGATCTCATCGGCCGGGGATTGTGCCCGTGCGGCCGCAGTCCGAAGGCTCTTGGTGCGCCCGGGCTGCCGATGTGGAGCCCCCGGTCCATGGAGAGACGTTGATCAACGGTGGGTGTCGGCGTGGGTTTTGCTGTGCGAATTGCGCCGGCTTCGCCGGTGGGAACGAGATCCCGATGGTGGAGTGTTGCTGGAGCGGGCCTGTCGAGCAGCGCGCCGGGTACGTTGCGACTGTGACTGTGAGGGGGTTAGCGGGCGGTTGGTGGCAGCTGCCGACCGGTGTCGCGAGCGGCGGTCGGGTTGCGCATCGCGTTGATTTCGGCCGTGGCGGGCATGGGGTGGCTACGGTTCCAGCGTATGACGGCGTCGTATTTGGGGGAGGTCGTCTGGTCGGAACCTTCGAGCAGGCCCCAACTGCCCCATTTCGAGTAGGCGCCGCAGGAGGAAAAGAGACAGCAGAGGTCGCCGCCGGCCACCTCCAGCCACGCGTCCAGGTACTGCTGGTAGAGCCCGCCCATGGCGGGATGACGGTTGGCCGCCTGCAGGAGGCGGGTGAGGGCGTCGTTGTTTTCGGCGCCCTGGATGCCCACGAGGTGTTGACCGGCTTCGTAGGCGATGAGGCGCAGTCCATGTTTCTCCGCCAGGGCACGCTGCGCGCGCATGTGTTCGACGGCCTCGGGAAGCGAATGGCGACGGACGTGGTCGAGAAGTTGCTCCACCGACCATGAGGCCACCTCCCCGGCCGGAGGAACGTGCCCCGAGCGTTGGGGAGCCACATTCAGGGAAAAGTACGGCGCGATGGCCAGGGCGTCGAAATGGCGGGCGCTGTCGCGGAAGCGGAGGGTTTGCTCGGTGACGTAAGGATTGGCCGCCTGGGAGGCGATGACGCGGACGATGCGGCTGCGGCCGCCGAAGACCTCCTCCCAGATGCCATGGATCTGACGTGCGCGCCAGGCGTTGAAACGCCAGGCGGCTTCCCAGTCCGTGTCGGCAAAGCCCAACCGGCGTCCCTGCCCGGCTGCGTAGCGATGCTGGGCGAAGAGCGAGTTCCAGACCTCGTTGGAGTACTCGACGTAGACCACCAGGTCGCGGCGCAGGCGTTCCCGGACCGTTCGGGCGAACGAGCGCACGTAGTCGTCATCGGCCTGATGCGGCATGCAGAACCAGGGGTTTGCACCGAGACGGTTGCAGAGTTCGATCATGATTTCGACCGGCACGCCCCGCCTGCTCCAGGTGGCGTCCTCCGGTCGGGGGCGATCCGACCATGTGCGTTGTTCGGAATTGTTGGTCTCCATCCAGTCCATGAACCGGATGGTGTTGAAGCCGCGCCAGCGGTCGAGGAACGCGGGACGGAAAGGGCCGGGATCCGACCCCGCGTGGCAATCGGGCATGAGGACCTGGATGTTGCGGACGGGCCGGTCCGGATGGGTCGCGCGGAGCTGCAGGAAGAGGGCGCCCTTTTCGGGCAGGAGCTCGAATTCGAGACGTCCGGGTGCGCGTTGGGTGATGCGGCCGCCGCCGTGGATTTCCAGTGTGCCTTCGCCGTCGTAGAGGCAGGTGTACGTGCCTTTTGGTGCATGGCCGGCGGTGAAGAGGAGCGTCTCGGCCCAGGTGCCGGGCTCGAGTCGGCGAACCCAGCCCAATTCGTCGAGGTCGAGGGCGGGGCCCTGTCCCCACGGTGCTCCGTTGCGCTGGCTGATCCAGGGGCGCGCGGTTTTGAAGGCGTCGCAGAAGGGGTGTTCGGTGCCCCAGTCGGCGATGCCGCTGAGGTTGATGCCGAGTCGGGACCGGTGGGGTGGAGGGTCCGGCTCGGCCGTGCCGGCGTTCGACGGGCCGGGGGCCCAGGCGACCAGGGCCAGGATCAGCGTGGAGAGTGTCGGACGGGTGCGGGCTGTGCGCCGGAGGCGGCGTCGGCGCAGGTTCGTACCGGTGCGAGGACTTTGGTGGCTCATGACGATCCGGAGGGTACCGAGGGGCGCGTGGGAAGGCGAGCCCACGTGCGTGGCCCGGCCGGCGAATCGGCAAGGGTGATCGTGCCGTGCCGGGGCAAAGGCCGGATGAGCGGCCGGGGTTCGGGACTGGCGCGGGCGTGCCGGGGATGGTTTGCTGAACCTCGATGAGCAGGGGCGAAGGTGGGAGGCGGTGGCCGCGGGGGAGCGGCGGGAGTCGGTTGGCCCTGACTCGGTCCGGACGCTGGGTGGGCCCGGCCCCGGTGCTGGCCGTGGCGGCCGTTTTGACGGTGTTCGGTGTGCTGATTGGGTGGCGGATGCACCTGCCGGTGCTTCACGGGGCCGCGGTGCGATTCGATGCGCGTGACATCCCGTGGCCCGGCGTCACCTTCCGGGTGGTGGTCCTGGAAAAGCCGCGGCCGGTTCGGGTGCACGAGGTGGTGCTGGACCTGGACCAGCGGGTGTGGGAACCGGCGGCGTCGGTGGCGCCGGATCCGGATGGGCCCGGAGGGGCGGAGGCGCAGTTGATGTCGCCGCTCGAGCTGGCTGCGCGCGCCGGGCTCTTCCTGGCCGTGAATGCGAATGCGTTTGCCTGGTCGGACGGGCGGGCTGGTGAGCGGGCGCCGGTGCATTGGCGCGAAGGGATGCGCGTGGACATTCTGGGTTGGGCACACGATGGCCGGCGGCAGGCCAGTCCGCCGGAACGCACGTACTGGAGTTTCTGGCAGGAAACCGGAGGCCGGGTGCGGTTGGGTCAGGTGGGAGAAGGGCGGCCGGTGCGTTGGGCGGTGGCGGGTTTTGATGCGCTGGTGATGGCTGGGCAGGAGGTGCCGGTGGACGGCCGGGCGCGGCATCCACGCACGGCGGTGGGGCTGGATGTGACGGGGCGGCGGATGTGGTGGGTGGTGGTGGACGGCCGGCGGCCGGGTTACAGCGAGGGGATGACATTACAGGAGCTGGCGTCCTGGATGCGGCGGCGGGGCTGTCACGAGGCGGTGAACCTGGATGGCGGGGGGAGCAGCGTGTTGTTGATGCGGGACGGAGACGGTCGGTGGCGGGTGTGCAACCGGCCCTCGGAGGGCGCGCCCCGGCCGGTACCGGTATTGGTGGGGTTGCGGTTGCGGGAGGCGGTTCGGTCCGGGACCACAAACCAGTCCGACCCGATGACACAGGTGCCGGGGCGTGAGGTTGGGGACCGGGTAACGGCGCCGTGAATGGGCTTGGTACGAGGTTGCTCCGGGCGGGGGCTGCCGGTGCAGAAGGGGGAGCCCCGGTCAATCTGACGAGCCGTTCATCCAGCCGAGGTTCTTTGCTGTCTGGCGGGCCAGTTCGGCGAAGGCGAGGGTGGCGCGGGTCCGGTAGCGGAGGTTGTGGAGCAGCAGGTTGATGTCCCGTTTGGGGATCGGATCGCGGAGGGGCACCCACCGGCAGCCGCGCGCCGCAGCCAGGGTTTCGAAGGTTCGGGGAACCAGTGAGAGGCCGATGCCTTGGGCGACCATTTCCAGAATGGTGCCGAGGTGGGCGGCGTGGAACCAGACCTGCCATTGAACGTTCCGGGCTTTGCAGAATTCATCCACCTGCCGGCCCAGGCAGTGAAGCTCGCTCAGGACAAGGGCCTTCCGACCGTCGAGATCCGGCCAGCGCAACTGGCGGCGCCGGGCCAGTGGATGGGTGGCGGCCACGAGCACGCCCAGCGGTTCGGACCCGAGCGGTTCGCTGTGGATGGCCGTGTGCACTTCCACCGTGGAGACCAGGGCCAGATCAATCTGGCCCTCGTCCATGCGATGGAGCAGTCGTTCGGTGACCTCCTCGACGACCTCGATTTCCACGCGCGGATGTGCGGCGGTGAAGCGGGCGAGCAAACCGGGCAGCAGACCGGGGGCGATGGTGGGGATGGCGCCGATGACGAGCCGGCCTTCGAGGGTTTCGCGGCAATCGGCCACGCAGCGGGCGGCATCGGCCACCTCGGCCAGCACGCGTCGGGCGCGTTCATAGAACCGGCGGCCGGCATCGGTGGGGACCACGCCGCGGGGGAGGCGATCCAGCAGGGGTTGACCGAGCTCCTGCTCGAGCTTGGCGATCTGCTGGCTCAGGGACGGTTGCGCCACGTGGAGACGGGCGGCCGCGCGCGAGAAACCGCCGGCTTCCACCACGGCCACGAAGTAGCGGAGTTGGTGCAGTTCCATAGGTTTTGCCTATGGCGATCATCGTAACGTCCTACTGGCCCCGGGGCAATCCGCAGGCAACGGTCATGTTGGTTTCGGATCGCCGGACGAGACCGGTGTCCGGCGCCACCCGGAACCGTCAGGACGCAAATCGGGAAACGGTCAACGGAGGATTGGCGTATGTTCCTGCGTATTGACAGGTTGCAGATCGAGCTGCCCCAACCGAAGGAGGCCGACCCGAACGCGGCGGCGGCCGTCCAGGAGCTGCTGGGGGGACGTTTCGGCGAAATGTCCACCCTGATGAACTACATGTACCAGTCGTTCAACTTCCGGGGACGCGAAAAGCTGCGGCCCTACTATGAGTTGATCGCCAACATCGCGACCGAGGAGTTGGGCCACATCGAGCTGGTGTCGGCCTCGGTGAACATGTTGTTGAACGGGCCACGCACCTCGGAGACGAGGGCGGCCGATCCGGTGAGTGCGCCGCTGGAATCGGCGAAGGACGTGCGCAACACGCACCACTTCATCGCCACGGCGCAGACCACGCTGGTGGGCAATTCCATGGGCCAGCCCTGGCGCGGGGATTACGTGTTCGCCAGCGGCAATCTGATTCTCGACCTGTTGCACAACTTCTTCCTCGAATGTGGTGCGCGCACGCAGAAGCTGCGCGTCTACGAGATGACGCGGAACCCCGCGGCGCGCGAGATGCTGGGCTACTTGTTCGTGCGCGGTGGCGTGCACGCCCTGGCCTACGCCAAGGCGCTGGAGACGCTCACCGGTGTGGACGTGAAGAAGATGCTGCCGATCCCGAAGATCGAGAACTCGGTCTTTCCCGAGGCGCGGAAGTTCGAGCAGCAGGGTGTGCACCGGAAACTGTACCGGTTCAGTCCCGAGGATTACCGGGAGATCGGGAAGATCTGGAACGGTCCGTCGCCGGCCGGTGATGGTGACCTGGAGGTGGTGGACGGTCCTCCTGCGGGCGGGCGGTTGCCGGATCTGGCGGAGATCCCGGCGGAGTTCGCGCCGGAGTATCATCCCGCCGAGATCTATGAGATCGCCCAAAAGCTGACCGCCCGGGCGCGGTAAAGCGGGCTGTTGCGGCCGGGTCGGTGTGTGTGTCCGCCGGTGCACCGGACCGGTGCATCGGCGGTTTTTTTCATGGTACACGGGTGTCGGCGGGCGCGGCCGCTTCCGTGGGCGCGGGCGGTGCCGGCGGATGGTTGGTCTCGAGGGGCGGCAGGAGGGCTTCCGCGGCGTCGAATCTGAAGTTGGCGAGGGCACGGGCGGCCTCGTCCAGTTGCTTTTGCCTGGCGGGATCGGCCGGGGCGGCGCGGCGGTGGCGGTACAGGCGTTGGACCAGTTCCAAGCCGCGCGGGTTGGCGGGAAAGTCCGGGTCCACGTGTTTGCGGCGCAGTTGCTGGAGTGTGAGGAGGTCGCGCAGGCCGAATTCGCGCGTGGGCTCGATCTGCGTGCCTTCGGCGAAGTCGTTCCAAGTGGCGATCATGGCCATGGCGGTCTGGTTGGTGAGGGCGCGCTGGAGGGTTTGGCGGAAGGTCAGGCCGGAGCGGTCGCCCAGGTAGCCCCAGTACTCGCGCGTACCGGCCCGGGGGTGGATGTCGTGGAACCTGGGGAAGGCGGTGCTGATGGCGGCGGGCCATGCGCGGGCGGCCTGTTCGAAATCGGCCAGGTAACGGTTCAGTGCGGTTTCGGAAAGCACACCGCCCGTGCCGGGTGCCTGACTGAGCCACATGGGCGGCCAGGCAAAGGCTCCCGCCGCGCCGGGCAGGGCGGTGTTGATGGTGAACAGGGCCGGGCGCGGGTCGAGGGCGTTGAGGATTTGCTGCCAGGCATCAGCGCTCCTGAGGACCTGCGGGCCGAAGACCAGCAGCACGGGCCGGTCCTGCCAGCGCAGGTAGTTGCGGTGTCGGAAGTACGCTCTCCCGGCGTGACGCAGGACCCGGATGGCGCGGTTGACCGGGTCGGCGGCTGCCGGGTCCTCCGCAGGAGGGGGCGCCTGCAGGGCGCGGTCCTCGTAGCAGAGGGCCAGTTGCAGGCCGGCCCGTTCGAGAAACGGGAGCAGGCGGTGGAGATTCTCCTCGATTCGGGCGTAGTCGAAGACGTCTTCCGGGCCGAACCAGTTCACCACCACGGCGTCCACGCCGGCCAGGCGCATGAGCAGGGTGTGATACTCCAGGACGACCGGGTCGCCCGAGTCGTAGGGGCCGATCCATGGCTGGTACCATGAGGCGATCTCCGGTTCGCCGAGGGCGTTGACGCGGTCCGGGTGGAAGCGGTTCATGGTCCAGTGCCATCCCCAGTTGGTGCTGAGCGGTGGGGCTGCGTACCAGGCGAGGTAGTAGGCGAGAATGCTCTTTGCGGCGGCCGGCGGGGCGGGCGTCAGGCCCAGCAACAGGGTCAGCCACGCGGCAAGGACTCGCAGACAGGGCAAGGGGCGCCCGTGGCGGCCGGTCTGGTCAGGATCGGAGGTATTTGGCAACGGCTTCGGTGCGGGACTGTACATGGAGCTTCTCGTAGATGCGGCGAATGTAGGTGCGGATGGTGTCGATGCTGATCTCGAGCTGGTCGGCGATCTGTTTGTAGGTGAGGCCCCGGGCGAGGGCTTCGAGCACGGCCTGTTCCCGGGGTGAGAGCGGCAGAGGGGTGCGTGGGGGAGGACCGCCGCGGCGGAAGGATGCGACGACCTTGCGGGCGATGGAGCTGGACATGGGTGATCCACCCTCGTGGACCTCGCGAATAGCCTCGAGAAGTTTTTCGGGGCTGAGTCGTTTCAGGAGGTAACCGGTGGCCCCGGCCGAGAGGGCGGCAAAGATCTTGTCGGTGTCCTCGTACACGGTGAGCATGACAATCTGGGTTTCGGGAAGGCGCGCTTTCAATTCGCGCACACAGGCGATGCCGTCGCGGCCGGGCATGTTGATGTCCATCAGGACGACGTGCGGGGGGCGGGCCGGGATGCCTTCGAGGGCGGACTCGGCGGTGAAATAGACGCCGAGGCAGCGGAAGCCCGGGGTGCCGTCCAGGAAGGCGGCGATGGCGGCGCAGAGGGCGCGGTCATCATCCACGATGGCGACGGAGATCACCGATTCCATGTTCGACTTTCTGGCTGGGATTCGACCGGTTGGAGAGGGAGTTCGAGCCGGACCACGGTGCCCTGGCCGGGGTGGGAGAGGATGGTGCAGGCACCACCCAGTTCGGCCATCCGGCTGTGCAGGTTGTGCAACCCGCAGCCGCCGGAGCCGCCACCCGGCGCGGCGGGATCGAATCCATGTCCGTTGTCGCACACGGTCCAGATCATGGTGCGGTCGGTGCAGGTCAGGCGCAATTCGACGCAGGTGGCGCCGCTGTGTCGGAGCGCGTTGGCGAACGCCTCGTGGACGGCTCGGAAAAGATGATGGCGGATGTGACCGGGCAAGGGAATGGCAGGGAGGGTTTCCGGCAGTTCCACGCGGCATTCGATGGGTGTGCCCTGGAAAAAGTCCTGGGCATGCTGCGAGAGATAGGCTGCGAGGTGTTCGAGAGTGTCGTTGGCGGGATTGACGGCCCAGACGATTTCATCCAAAGCGCCCAGCAATTCCCGGGCGGTCTCGCCGATGGCGACCAGCGTGGAGCGGTCCGGATCGGCGGCGGGGGGTTGCCGGCGCAGGTGTTCCGTCAGGAAGGAGATCCGGCAGAGTTTGCCGCCCATCTCGTCGTGGAGATCGCGGGCGATGCGGGCGCGCTCGCGTTCCAGGGCGTGTTCGCGTTCGAGCTGTACCAACCGACGGCGGGCACGGCGGCGTTCGCGGGTTTGTGCGAGGGCGCTGCCGGCCAGCACGGTGGCCAGGAGCAGCGTGCCGGTGAACCACGGGCGTTGCCAGAGGTGCGGTCTCACCCGGAGTGGGAGGGCGTGTTCAGCCGTGCGGTCGGGATGGGATCCTTCGCTGGCGCGGATCAAAAAGCAGTAACGTCCGGGCCGGAGATGTCCGTAGGTGACCCGCCGGACGGGCCCGACCGTGTGCCATTCTTGGTCGAGCCCGTCGAGTTTGCAGGTGACGCGAACGTCATCGGTTTCGGCATTCAGGACGGCGAACTCGATTTCGACGGAGCGTGCTCCGGCGCCGAGGTCCAAGGGCTGGCCCGGTGCGGCCGGGACAACGTGTGAAGGGGCCTCGGAAGCCGGCCCGGGCGCCACCAGGCGATCGTTGACCCGGACGGCTTGGATCACCACGCGCAGGGGCCGGACTGGAACGGGCGCGTAGGCCGGGTCGAAAACCTCCAATGTCCCCCCGTGTGCCAGCCAGATTTGACCCTCTGAATCGCGTTGCAAAAGGACGGGGGGGGTGAGAATCGGGCGGACCGGATGGGGAGGCGCCGACGCCCGGCCATGTGCGCAGGACCCGGACGCGGGGGAGGGTGTCGGGCCGGTCTGCGTCGCGGATCACCTGTGCACACGCGAGGCCGTTTGGGCCGACCCACCAGAGGCGGTCCTGGTCGTCTTCCACGACGGCCCAGACCGGTGCGGGCGGTTGGTCGGATGCGGGATGCACGCGGGTCCAGCGATTCGAAAGACCGTGCCACAGACCGGTGTCGGTGGCCGCCCAGAGTCCGGGGTCCTCGCCGGTAGCACGGAGGGTAAAGACGTGTCGTGCTGGCAGAGCGGCGGTGCGCGCGGCTGGCGGGACCGGGCGCGTATCGAGTCGAAAAAGACCGCCTCCGGCGGTTCCGATCCAAAGTTGATCCCCAACCGGGCAGAGGGTGGTGATCGGTGCGCCGTCCCAAGATCCCGGGATCTGTCGCCATTGGCCGCGGCTGAGGCACCAGAGTTCGCCTTCAGCGGTGCCGGCCCAGATCGTATCGGGTCCGGTTTCAGCGAGGGCGCGGACGGTCCTGCCCGGCAGACCGACGTTTTGGCATTCGTCGGCCACGGCGCGCGGGTCTTTGAACCTGAGGAGCCCGGCGCTGGTGGCCAGCCAGCAGCTGCCATCGCTGGTGCGGGCCAGCAGAGAGATCCCGGAGTCGCGGGAGGGCATCCCGGCGACGGTGAGGCGGGCGAGCTGGCCTTCGGCCCAGCGGAGAATGCCTTCACCGGGTTGGGCCATCCACAGGGTGCCCGGCGCCACTTCCACCAATCCGGTCACGGGTAAGTGGTTCGAGCCCGTTTGCGGCAGGATGGTGCGGCGCCATCGGGGCCGGAGCTGCCAGAGCCTGTCCGGCTGCAGGACCCACAAGGTGCCGTCGGTGTCGGCCAGCAGGTCACTGATCTGATCCCACGGTGGCAGGGTGCGGAAGCGCGCGAACTCGGAGGAGTCCGGATCTGCGGCCAGCCATTCTCCGGTGTTCAACACGGCGGCGGGGAGGCCGGAAGGGGTGCGGAAAAGGGCGAGCACCCGTTCTTGGGAACTGGCCCTCCAGACCGGCTCCCACGCAGGTTGGGCAGATCCGAGGGAGGTTTTCCAGATGCGATGCGTGGTGGCCAGCCACAGCCCACCGTCCGGTTGCACGAGCAGGGAAACGGCGGCCTCATCGGGTGGTGTGACCGGGGCGGCGAACCGTGCATGGAGCTCGCCGTTCTCCGTCCATTGCTCGAGGAGCTGATCGTCCCGGAGGATCCAGACGCCCTGCGCGGGATCGGCGGCCAACAGTTGCGCGCTTGCCGGTGAGGGCGCGCCCTGGGGACGGGTGCAAAGCTTCCACTCCTGACCCTCCCGGCTCCACAGTTCGCGGGCGCGGGCCAGCCAGAGATGACCGCGGGCGTCGGTGACGGGGCGCGGGTGGGGGGCGGAGGGTTGTCCGGGCGGGCTTCGATCGGCCCATCCGTCGGGGTCGAGTTGGAGGGTTTTTCCGTGTGAGGTGACGGCCCAGAGGGCGCCTGAGCCGTCGGTGGCGAGGTGGCGGAGGTCGGGACCGGTGCCGGCGGGGAGCGGGACGGGTTCGAACCGCTGGCCGTCGAAACGGAGCAACCCGCCGCTGCCGGCGATCCACAGGTAACCTTCGGCGGTGAAGGCCAGTGCGCGGGCACCGATGGGCCGTGTGGGGTCGGAAAAATGCCACGTGCGCGTTTCGAAGGCAGGGACGTGTAGGCGGGGTCGAACCTGCGTTTCCAAGGGGACACTGCTGGGTTCGACGAAGTCGGCGAAGGTGGTGGCCAGTGCCAGGCCGCAGAACCACCACCCGGGGCCGGTGCCGTCGCAGCGGAGCGCGATCCTGTCGTAGGACGCGTCCACGTAAAACTCGGTGCGCAGGGTTTCCGGTTGATGGACCTCGTTGGCCCCTGGTCCGAGGTCCGGGTCGAGCCAGATGGTGACCAGGTCTTCTGTTCCCGGGATGTACTGGATTTTGACGACCAGGGTGCGGTGGCGACCGCGGCGGGGCATTTCGAATCGGCTGCCCGTGGGCAGGGCGTCCGGTTCCGGCTGTGCCGAGCGCAGGTCGAGGAACGACGCTGTGGCGCGTTCCGCCCGCGTCGTCGGCCCGGGGTAGGCGCTGTAACCGACGGCTCCGCGGGCCTTGCCCACGCCCAGCCGCAGGGACGATCCGTAGCGCAACTCGAGCCCGATCTCGTCATCGGGAAGGGGTGCATCCTCCATCGGCGCGACGCGGAAGCGGAGGTAGAGGGTGTCCGACGCGGTGTCGTCGCGGCTCAGACCACCGGTGAGCAGCACCGTCTCCTTTTGGTCGGGTCGGACAAGGACCGGACCGGACAAACTCCACAAGACGGCGCCTGTGGCGTGACCAGGGCGACCGAGGCACGCTACCAGCAGGGCCACGCCGAGAGCCCGGGCCGCCGCCAGGGCACCGGTGGATCTGTCGCCCGGGATCGGATGCGTGTCTCGCATGCGGGGACGATGAAGCTGGTCCATCGGGTTGCCCGGTTTTTTGTCCCCAGTATGGCGGGGAAAGGGGGGTGAACAAGTCGGGGTTCGGGGAGGGCGTCTTGAGCCGCTGCCCGGCGCACCTTGCACGCGCGGGATCGGGCGACCCCGGCGGCGGTTGGCCCGGCAGGGGTGCCTGCGGAGAGGCTCAACGTTCCCGCAGGTCGTTCGGCGCACGCAGGGGGGGCGCCGGGGTGGGGGGAGGTTCGGATGCCGCCGGGGATTCGTGCCGGCGGAAGGCGGAGCGGAGCAACCAGTGCCGTTTGAGGCCTTGGACGAAATCGTCCAGGTCCACGATGGCCTGGGAGAGGGAGCTGACGAGGTTGGTGTTGGCTTCGACCTGTTGCCGCAGGTTGCCGGTGATGGCGGCGAGGTTTTCCAGGGATTGGGAGAGTTGGAGGGTGAGCTGTTCGAGGGACTGGTCCACCCGTGCGAGCAACTGGGTGGTCTGATTCAACGCGGCGGGGGCCGAGGCGAGGACACGGTTGAGGTTGGTGCGTCCATCGGGGTCGAGGAGCCAGGCTCCCAGGGCGCCCTCTGCCTGTAACCGGGCGGCGAGCCGGGTGAGTTGGTCGCCGAGTTGGGTGAAGTTCTGAACCGGTTGGCGGAGTTCGGCGGCGCGGGATTCGAGTTCGCGGCTGAGTCGGGAGAGGTCTTCGAGGGTTTGGCGCACCTGGTTGGTGAGGGTGAGAATGCCCGGCAGGGCGTCCTCGACCTGGTGCACCAGTTGATTCATGCGCTCGGTGAGGGCAGGGGTTTCCTCGGCGCGCAACCAGTAGGGCTTGGAGCGGGGGGTGTAGGGATCGTAGCGGGCGTCACGGTCGTTCCAGATGCCGGTCATCCAGCGGCGGGTCTCGCGTGTGTCGAGGACGCGGAATTGTTGCCGGCCCAGGTCGCGCAGTTTGGCCAGTGTTTCGGCTGTGAGGGGCGTGAGGGCCGGCACGAGGATCTGCGGCAGTTCGGGGTCATAGATGTCCTCGGCCAGTTGCCATTGATCGCGCTGGGGCAGCTGGGCGGCTTCCTGGAGGGTGACATCGCGGAGGGGATGGAAGATGTAGGTGGGGGTGCCGCCGGTGCCCTTGGTGACCTCCAGTTCGCGTTTGCCCCAGAGGTCGGCCGGGGTGACGCGCACGCGGGACCCGGTGGTCCAGAGGTAACCCTGGTAGGGCACACGAACCTCGAATTCGACGTAGACGTTGTAGTAGAAGTCGTCCGGCGGCTGGGCCTCGATCCGGGTGATCCGGCCGACTTCGAATCCCATCAGCTTGACCGGATCGCCCACGCGCAGGCCGGTGGCACGGTCCAGGAGGGTGAAGTACCGGGCCTTGACGACAAACCAACCTTTTCGCTGGGCGGTGTGGTAGGCGTAGTAACCGAAGCCGAGCAGCAACAGGCCCAACGCAGCCAGTACGAACCAGCCGGCCAGCCGCTCCAGCCGGTTGAGTCGCGTTCGCAATTCCGGTGTCAGATCCTGCAACGGCATGGGTGGCATGCGGTCGTTTTGTGTCCCTGTCGGACGGGCGCCGAGAACCGTTGTCCCGGACGATTTCAGATTCGGTGCAGGGCGTCAATGGCACGGGCCGGGGTTGGATGGCGAGAGCCGGACGGCCCGGGGCTGCCGGCGGCGCCGAGCCGACCGATCCTGCTTGGGAAAGGGTGCCGGTCCCGGGCATAATGGGCGCGTGGACGACGCGGTGGTCTGGTGTCTGGTGATGGCCGGCTTGGGGGGCGCAGCGAGCTTTTTTTTCGCGCTGGCCGAGACGGCGGTCTTTTCACTGAGCCAGTGGCAGGCACGTCGGCTGGCTGTGACGGATCCGGTTCGGGGCCGGTTGTTGGGCGAGTGCCTGCGGCAACCGGAGGCTTTGCTGGCGACGATGGTGTTGGGCAACACGCTGGCCAACGGTGTGTTGCTGGGAGCGGGTTTTTGGATGGCCCTGACGGGGCGCTGGCCCTGGGCGGCGACGGTGGCCGGGGTGCTGCTGGTGACCCTGCTGGGGTGCGAGGTCTTGCCGAAGACGCTGGCGGTGCGCAAGGCGGGTGTCTGGTCGTTGCGGGTGGTGCGGCCGTTGGTCTGGATTCACAGGTTTTTCGCCCCGTTGCACGGGTTGGCGCACGGGATCAACGGGCGCCTGCTGCGTTGGTGGGGTACCGAGCCGGGCCCGGCCCCTGCGGGCTTGTCCGATGAGGAGTACCGGGAGTTGGTGGAGCTGGCCTTTCAGCAGGGCAGCCTGGTGCGGGGCCAGCGGGATCTGCTCCTGCAGATCATCGGGCTGGACCGGCGGACGGTGCGCGACGTGATGGTGCCGCGTGCCCAGATGAGCTGGTTGCGGGATGATCTGCCCGTCGAGGTGATGGTGCAGGAGGCGCGGCGGTTGCGTTACCGGCGCCTGCCGCTCTACGACGAGGAGGCGGACACCATCGTGGGGATTCTGAACGTGCGGGCGTTTCTGCTGGATCCGCATGCGGACCTGGCGGACGTGATCGAAGTGCCGGCCTTCGTGCCCGAGTCGATGAATCTGTTGCAACTGTTGCAGAGCCTGCAGCGGCAGCGGCGAGGGATGGCCATCGTGCTGGACGAGTTCGGCGTGGTGTCGGGACTGGTGACGCTGGAGGACATCCTCAGCGAGGTGGTGGGCGGCCGGGCGCGGCCCTCGGTACGGCGGATGCGGTGGGAACGTCTGGAGAAGGGCCGATGGCGGGTGGACGGCGGGGTGCGGCTGGAAGACTTCCAGCGGGAGTGCCCGGCCCTTGCGGGTGTGGAAGAGGTGGAGACGGTGGCCGGCTTGATGTTGCGGTTGCTGGGCGTGGTGCCGGCACGGGGCGAGTCGGTCGAGTTCCGCGGTGTCCGCCTGACGGCACTGGAGGTGGATGAGCGCCGGATTCGACAGGTGCTGGTGGAGCAGGTGAAGCGATGAGCGGGTCGGACCTTTGCAGCCAGGCAGGGAGGAGGTGGCGGGCGTGATGGAGGGCGGCTGGTGGTGGTTGGGTTTGATGCCGGCCCTGGCGTTGTCGTTCCTGCTGTCGGGGATGGAGGCCGGGTTGTTTGCGCTGAACCGGGTCCGGATCCGGGTGCAGGCGCGGCAGGGCCGGCGCGCGGCGCGCATGCTGTTGGAACACCTGGAGCGGCCGGAAAGCTTTCTCTGGACGGTGGTGGTGGGGAACACGCTGGCCAACGTGGTGGTGCTGGGCTGGATGTTTGCGCTGGCCTACCGGTGGACGGGCGGTCTGGGATGGGCAGGGGTGGGATTGTACGCGGCGGGGATGTACCTCTTTTACGCCTTTTTCGATCTGTTGCCGAAGATGTGGTTCCGGAGCCGGCCCAACCGGTTGTGTCTGGCGTGTGCACCGTTGTTCCGGGTGGTGTACGTGCTGTTGCGGCCGGTGGTGGGTTTGTTGGAGGGCGTGTCGCGTGCCCTGCTGCGTTGGACCGGCGGGCGCGCGTTCACGGGCCGGCTGTTTGGCAACCGCGAGGAGATGCATGCGCTGATGCTGGATTCTGCGCGCGCGCTCACCACGGCCGAGCGCCGGATGATCATGCATGTGCTGGAGCTTTCGACACTCTCGGCCCGCACGCTCACCCGGGGCTGGGACGAGTCGCCCTGGATCCCGGCCACGGCCACGGTGGGCGAGCTGCTGCAAAAGGCGCGGGACCGCGGTTGGAGCCACGCGGTCGTCCGCTCGGCGGGTGCGACGCCCGAGGTGGTGGGGCTGGTGTCGGTGGACCGGATCCTGTTCGCCGGTGAACCGGATCCGGCGCAACCGCTGGAGGCGTGGTGGGAACCGGCCCTGCTGGCTGACGAGAACGACCGGCTGGAAGTGTTGTTGCGGCGGATGCAGGGGTCGGGTCGGCCCCTGGCGGTGGTGCAGGATGCCCGGGGCGAACCGCTGGGCACGCTGCATCGGGAGGATATTCTGAGAGTCATCTTCGGAGATCTGCGTCTGTGAACGAGACCTGGGGTTGGACAGCGGTGGTGTTGAAGTTGCTGGCGGTGGCCGGGCTGGTGCTGCTCAACGGCTTTTTCGTCGCCACGGAATTTGCCCTGGTCAAGGTGCGGCAGACGCAGTTGCTGCCGTTGCAGGCGCGCGGCCAGCGCCGGGCACGCATGGCGCTGCATCTGCTGCGGCACCTGGACGCCTACCTGAGCGCCTGTCAGTTGGGCATCACGCTGGCCAGCCTGGGGCTGGGCTGGATCGGCGAGCCGGTGTTTGCCTTTCTGCTGCAGCCGGTCTTCCGGCTGTTTGCGGTGGAGAGCCTTGCGGCACAGGAATCGCTCGCCTTTGGTGTCGGATTCAGTGTGATCACCTTTCTCCACATCGTTGTGGGGGAAATGGCGCCCAAGTCGCTGGCCATTCGCAAGGCGGTGCCGGTGAGTCTCTGGGTGGCCTATCCCATGCATTGGTTTTACGTGGCGATGTACCCGTTCATCTGGTTGCTGAACGAGAGCGCCCTCTGGCTGTTGCGCTGTGTGGGGATCGAGCCCGCGGTGGATGGGGAGGGCATCCGTTCGGAGGAGGAGCTCCGCCTGGTTCTGGCCACGTCCCAACGCCGGTGGGGCGCTTCCCGATTCAGCCGGGAGTTGGTGCAAAACGCGCTGGACCTGCGGCACCGCATCGTGCGCGAGGTCATGCGGCCGCGGCACGAGATTGTGGCGCTGGACACCACGGCGGGCATCCAGGCCTGTCTGGAAGTGGCCGAGCAGTCGCGCTACTCCCGGTTTCCGATCTGCGAGGAAGGCGACCTGGACCGGACGCTGGGCGTGGTCCACATCAAGGACCTGTACGCGATGCGTCTGAAGGTCCGGACGGCGGCGGAGCTTTTGCCGGTGGCGCATCCGCTGCTTTACGTGCCGGAGGTGGGCAGCTTGGAACGGTTGCTGCGACTCTTTCTGGAGCGGCGGCTGCACATGGCGATTGTGGTGGACGAGTACGGCACGACCGTCGGCCTGGTGACACTCGAAAACGTCCTCGAGGAGCTGGTGGGCCCCATCCAGGACGAGTTCGACCAGGAAAAACCCGTGCTGACGCGGTTGGACGATCGCACGTGGGAGGCGGCGGGGACGTTGCCGTTGCATGAACTGGGCGAATTGATGGGCGAACCGTTGCAGGTGCCCGGACTGGCCACGGCCAGCGGTTGGATCACCCATGAACTGGGCGGATTCCCGAAGCCGGGTGACACCGTGACGCGCGGTGTGTGGCGGATCCAGGTGTTGGAGAGCGAGGGCGGCCGGGTGACGCGGTTCCGGATCGAACGGGTGGGGCCGCCGCCCGGGAGCGACACGGCGGTCGAACAGGCACCGGCCCGACGGAAACGGAGCAGGAGCACGCGGCGAGAGGATCGCGACGAGGGCCGCGCCTGAGGCAGCGCCCCGGCCGGCTCGGAGGGCTTGAAACGGCCTCCCACGAGCCGGCCCACCGGTGCGGCAACCGACCCGCGGGCCCGGCCGGAACAAATCCCGCTTTACCGTCTGCGGCCCGTTTCTAGACTGCGGCGCATGTCGTGGTTGGGTCTGGCGATCTGCCTGTGCGCCGGTTATCTCCTCGGGTCCCTGCCCACCGGTTACCTGGTGGCACGGGCGCGGGGCATGGACCTCCGGCGGCTGGGCAGCGGGAACATTGGTGCGACCAACGCGTTTCGTGTGCTGGGACGCGGTCCGGGCCTGGTGGTGCTGGTGGTGGACGTGTTGAAGGGTTACCTGGCGCCCACGGTGGCCTGTGCGGCCGTGGCAGCCGTGTGGCCCCGTTGGGATCTGGCGGGGTTCGATGCCGGTGCGGCGCGCGTGTGGGCCGGCCTTGGGGCGGTGCTGGGCCACACGTACACCTGCTGGCTGGGGTTCCGGGGTGGCAAGGGCATCGCCACCAGCGCGGGGGTGTTTCTGGCGCTGGCACCGGTGGCGGTGGCGGTGGCGCTGGCCGGGTGGTTGGCCATGCTGCTGGCGTTTCGGTATGTGTCGCTGGCATCGGTGACGGCGGCGGTCCTGTTGCCGGCGACGGTGTGGTTGACGCAGGACCAGGGACTGCTGGCGTGGATGACCACCGGTGTGGGCGTGATCGCCATCGCGCGACACCGCGACAATCTGCGCCGGCTGTTGCAGGGGACGGAGCCCAGATTTCGATGGCGGAGGAAGGTCGGTTCATGACACTGACGGTTCTGGGTGCGGGTGCATGGGGAACCGCGCTGGCGCGGATGCTGGCCGGGCGCGGTCATGCGGTGACGTTGTGGGACTTTTTCCCCGAGACGCTGAAGGGGATTGCGCGGACGGGGCGGAACGAACGGTACCTGCCGGGCGTGGAGCTGCCGCGCGAACTGCGGTTGGAACCGGACGCCAGCCGGGCCGTTCGGGACGCCGAACTGGTGGTCGTGGCCAGTGTTTCGCGCGCGTTTCGTTCGGTGACGACCTGCCTGGCCGGGTTCCGCGGCGTGGTGGTGACGGTCACCAAGGGCATCGAGTACGAGACGGGCCTGACCATGTCCGGTGTCCTGCGCCAGACGGCGCCGCACGCGCGGGTGGTGGCGTTGTCCGGCCCGTCGCTGGCCATGGAAGTGGCGCGGGGCGTGCCCACGGCCGTGGTGGCGGCGGGTGAAGACCCGGAAGCCACCCGACTGGTCCAGGCGCTGTTTCACGGTCCGACCTTCCGCGTCTACACGAGCAGCGACCTGCTGGGGGTGGAACTCGGGGGCGCGCTCAAGAACGTGTTTGCCATCGGTGCCGGCGTGTGCGACGGCCTGGGGTTTGGTGACAACTCCAAGGCGGCGTTGGTGACGCGCGCCATCGCGGAGATGCGCCGGTTGGGCGTGGCCTGCGGGGCGCGGGCGGAGACATTCTCGGGGCTCAGCGGCATCGGTGACCTCATCGTGACCTGCTTTTCGCGCCTGAGCCGGAACCGGCAGTTCGGCGAACGGCTCGGCCGGGGCGAGACGGCGGAGCAGATCCTCAACAGCATGACCGCCGTTGCGGAGGGTTATCCCACGGCGCGGGCCGCTCATGCCCTGGCGCGGCGGCTGCGGGTGGAGACGCCCATCATTGATCAGGTGTACGCGATGCTCTACGAGGGAAAGGATGTGCGCCGGACGGTGCAGGACCTGCTGGCCCGGGAATCCAAAACGGAAGATTGAACCGGTTTGCGGGCTGCGGGTCGGCGGCCCGGATGAACCGGCCGGCCCCGTGCCCGGGACGTGCCGGGGAGGGCTTCAGCCGCGGAGTTTGCGTTCGAGGATCTCGCCCACGATGACCGGGTTGGCCTTGCCGCGACTGAGTTTCATGACCTGGCCCTTCAGAAAGTTGAGCGCCGCGGTTTTGCCCTTGCGATAGTCCTCGGCCGGGCCCGGATGGGCGGCCAGGACCTCGTCGCACAGTTTTTCCAACTGCCCGGCGTCGCTGACCTGGGCAAGTCCCTTTTCCTGCACGATGTCGGCCGGGCGCCGTCCGGTGGCGAACATTTCGGCAAAGACCTGTTGGGCGGCGGTGCTGCTGAGGGTGCGGTTTTCCACCAGCTCGACCAGTTCGACGAGTGCCCCGGGCGGGAAGCGCAGGCATTCGGGTCCCGGTGGTGGCGATGCGGGCGCGTGGGGATCCTCTGCGCGCGCGGCGGCGGTTTGTTCGGCCTGCAGCTCGGCCAGTTTGGCACGCAGGTTGTTGATGATCCAGTTGGCCAGCAGCTTCGGGTTGCGCACGCGCGGGGCGAGGGATTCGAAATAGCGGGCCAGCGCCGGATCCGATTTGAAGACTTCGGCGTCCTGGGCCGGCAGGCCGAACTGGCGCATCAGCCGGTGTTTGCGGGCCAGGGGCAGTTCGATGCAACGGGCGCGCAGCTCGTCCAGCCAGGCCGGTTCGGGTGCGACGGGCAGGAGGTCCGGATCAGGGAAGTAGCGGTAATCGTGTGCCTCCTCCTTGGTCCGCATCTCCTCGGTGGTGCCGGTGAGTTCGTCCCAGCGGCGGGTGGACTGCACGAGGGTCCCGCCGGATTCGAGCACGGCGATCTGCCGGGCGATTTCGTACTCCAGGGCGCGCCGGACGCCGGAGAAGCTGTTCATGTTCTTGATCTCGATCTTGGCGCCGAGGCGGTCGCTGCCCCGGGGGCGGACGCTCACGTTCACGTCACAACGCACCATGCCCTTTTCCATGTCGCAATCGCTGACGCCGCCCTGGACGAGGATCTCCTTGAGGGCGGTCAGATACGCATACGCCATGTCGGCCCCGCGGATGTCCGGCTCGGAGACGATTTCCAGCAGCGGGACACCGGCCCGGTTGAAGTCCACCCCGCTGTACTGGTCGAAGTGGAAACTCTTGCCGACGTCCTCCTCGAGGTGGGCGCGGGCGATCCGGACGCGGCGCACCTCGCCCTCGAACTCGAATTCCACATATCCGTTGCGGGTGGACGGCAGGTCGTACTGGGTGATCTGATAATTCTTCGGCATGTCGGGGTAGAAATAGCTCTTGCGATCGAACCGGGCCAGGGGTGGCAGTTCGCAGTTCAGAAGCATGCCGGTGAGGAGGGTCAGACGGATGGCCTCCTCGTTGGGCACGGGGAGCACGCCGGGCAACCCGAGGCAGACGGGGCAGACCAGCGTGTTGGGTGGGGCACCAAACTGGTTGGGACAGGCGCACCACATCTTGGAGCGCGTCTTGAGCTGCACATGCGTTTCGAGTCCGATGACGGCTTCGTATTCCATGGGACATTCAGGGGATGGACGGCCGGGGATCGGTCGGGACGCCGGCGGTGCGGCCGGGCGCCTGCACAGAGGCCAAGGGATCGAAGCGATGCGCCACGGGCACGCGGCGTCCGATTCCGAAGGCCTTGGTCGTCACCTTGAGGCCGGGGGGTGCCTGCCGGCGCTTGTACTCGCTGCGGTGGATCATCTGCAGGACGCGCCGGACCGTCTCCGGATCCTGGCCGGCGCGCACGATCTCGTCGAAGGTCTGGCCGCGGACGATGGCAGCCTCGAGAATGGCGTCCAGGATTTCGTAGGGCGGCAGGGTGTCCTGATCGGTCTGATTCGGGCGCAGTTCGGCCGAGGGCGGTTTGGTGAGGCACGCGGCCGGGATGATCTCGCGCTCGCGGTTGATCCAGCGGGCGATGCGGTAGACCAGGGTCTTGGGCACGTCGCTGATGACGGCCAGGCCCCCGTTCATGTCGCCGTAGAGCGTGCAATAGCCGACGGCCAGTTCGCTCTTGTTGCCGGTGGTCAACAGGAGGGAACCGAACTTGTTGGAGAGGGCCATCAGCAGCAACCCCCGGATGCGCGCCTGGAGGTTTTCCTCGGTGACGTCCTCGGGCAGCCCGCGGAACAACGGGGCCAACTGTTGTCTGCAGGCTTCGAACACCGGTTCGATGGGCAGGACGTCGTACCGGATCCCAAGCCGGGAGGCCAGTGCGCGCGCGTCCGAGAGACTGCCGGGTGAGGAGTAGCGGGAGGGCAGGGAAACCCCGTGGACGTTTTCGGGCCCGAGGGCGGTGGCGGCGATGCAGGCCGTCAGGGCGGAGTCGATGCCGCCGCTCAGACCCAGCACGGCCTTTTGGAAGCCGCACTTGCGGAAATAATCCCTCGTGCCGAGGACGAGCGCTTCCCAAACCATCGGTTCCTCGGCAGGGTCCACGAATCGCTGCGGCGCAGCGTTGTTCAGGTCCACATGCAGGACGTCCTCGGCGAATCGGCGTCCCTCGGCCACCAGGTTCCCGTCCGCGTCGAACACCAGGCTGTGACCGTCGAAGATCAGTTCGTCGTTGCCGCCGACCTGGTTGCAGAAGACCACCGGGCGGTGCAATTTGCGGGCCAGGGACTGGAGCATCTCGTAGCGCGTGCGGGTCTTGCCCAGCCACCAGGGGGAGGCGGAGATGTTGAGGAGCAGGTCCGCTCCGGCGGCTGCCAGTTCGGCCGGGGGATTGCTTCGGTAGCGACGTTGCGGCCAGAAGTCTTCGTCATTCCAGATGTCCTCGCAGATGGTCAGGCCCAGCCGGCGGCCCCGGAAGGGCACGGGCGTGTTCTGCTCCGCGGGATCGAAGTACCGGTCCTCGTCGAACACGTCGTACGTGGGCAGCAGGGTTTTGTGTCGGACGGCGGTGATGCGCCCGTTTTGGAGCAGGGCGGCTGCGTTGGCCAGGCCGCGGCCCGGCCGCGTGGCACTTTCGTCCACGAAACCCACCAGCAGGGCGGTCTGGCCCGTGGCCGCCGCCAGGCGGTGCAGGGCGGCGCGGTTCCCGGCCAGGAACCCGCGGTCGTACAGGAGATCCCGCGGAGGATAACCGGTGACGTACAGTTCGGAGGAAACCACCAGGTCGGCGCCCGCGGCGGCTGCCTCCTCGTACACATCGAGCAGGCGCCGGACGTTGCCGTCGAAATCGCCTATGGTCGGATTGAGTTGAGCCAGTACCAACTTCATGTTCGCAGGGCCGCAGCCGGACTCAGCGGCGGGCGAAAAACACCTCCTGCAGACTCCCGCGGTCGGTCCGGACCAGGGTGCCGGGGCCGATCCCGTGGCGGGCAAACCAACTGCGGGGCACTTCCAGCACGAACTGCACACGGTCCGATTGCGACGGGACCGGTGTTTCGTTCATCGGCTCGAGGTCCACGATTTCCAGGATCACCCCGTCCGGATCCATGTAGGCCGCCGACAGGGGCACGCGGCAGTTGCGCATCCAGAAACTGCGCCGGCCTGGGCCGGGAAAGACGAACAACATCCCGTGCCCGTCGGGCAGGCTTTCGCGGAACATCATGCCGGTGGCGATCTCGACCGGACGCCGCGCCACCTCCGCCACCACCTCGGCCGGACCCAGCCAGAGCCGGACGGTGGGCAGGGGCGGTTGGGCGTGCAGCAGGTGCCCGTACTCGGGATCCACCTGCGCCTGCGAGGGCGCGGAGGCCGCCGGTTGCCGGCCGCACCCCAGCCACCCGGGCAGAAGAGCCAACAGGGCCATGGACCATCCCCACAGTGTCAGCCTCACGCGGGAGCAGCATGGCTGAAGCGCATGCACAATTCAATCGGAGCCTCCGCGGCGGCAAGGCGCGTCGGCTGCCCCAGCCCGGCGCGAAACGTTTGTGGCGTCCTCGGGCCCCGGCCACTGCCTGCTGCCCGCGCCATGGTCAGCCGCTCCGGTCGGGCCCTTGCGCCGAAGCCGCATCCGGTCTAAGGGTTTGCCATGCTGACACGACGTGAAGCCCTCAAACGTACGACGCTGGCCGTGCTCGGCACCGCCGTGACGGTCCGTTCCCGGGCACAGACGCCCGGTCCGGCGTCCACCACCCCGTTCACGCTGCCTCCGTTGCCGTACGCTGTGGACGCGCTCGAACCTCACATTGACGCGCGCACCATGGAGATTCACCACGACCGGCACCACGCCGGCTACGTGGACAATCTGAACAAGGCCATCGCCGCCGAGCCTTCGCTTCGGGGGCGTTCGCTGGAGGAGCTGCTGCGCAACCTGCAGAGCGTGCCCGAATCGGTCCGGACCACCGTGCGCAACAACGGCGGCGGGCACTTCAATCACTCGCTGTTCTGGCAGATGATGAGTCCCAAGGGGGGAACGCCACGAGGAGAGCTGGCCCGCGCGCTGGAATCGGCCTTCGGAAGCGTGGACGGTTTTCGCCAGCGATTCACGGCCGCGGCCCTGGGCGTGTTCGGCAGCGGCTGGGCCTGGCTGGTCTGGCAGGAGGGCCGGTTGCAGATCGTGAGCACGCCGAACCAGGACACGCCACTGTCCCAGGGCGCCCATCCTCTGCTTGGCGTGGACGTGTGGGAACACGCCTATTATTTGAAATATCAGAACCGGAGGGCCGACTACCTGCAGGCGTGGTGGAACGTCGTGAACTGGGACTTCGTGACCGAGCGTTACGCACGCCGACCCGCCTGACCGGACGCCGTTTCCTCCGCCCGGACCGTACAGCCGATCCTCGGGAGCCCGCTTCCGCGGATGCGCTGCCCCACAACCGGATCCGAGCGGTGAATCCGGCTTTTCCGCTTCTCGCCGACAGGCCGACCCTGTTTAATGGGCCGGCGTGAGCGCGGGCCTGGGTTTCTGGGAAAGGTTGATACGGTTGACCACCGCCCTGCTTGGGGTGGCGGTGGTGCTGGGCGTGCTCACGCTGGCCGCCCAGTGGTACTGGCCCGTGATCCGGCAGAACGAGCGGATGCGACGCGAGATCCTGCGGCTGGACCGGGAGATTCAGCGGGAGGAGGAACTGGCCCGCGAAATGAACGCCGCCATCCGCGCCCTGCAGGAGAACCCCAAGGCCGTCGAACGCCTCGCCCGGGAAAGGCTCGGCCTGGCCCGACCCGGTGAAACGGTCATCCGGTTCGAACCGCCCGTGACCAACCCGCCCGTGCTGCCCTGAGGGTGGCCGTACGGCACGGCTCGCCCGCGGCGGGACCCGGCGAAGGCCGCGCCCACCGGCTGGCGGTGATCAAGTTGCCTATACACGGCCGGCGCTTTCTGGTAGGGTTTCAGCCGCTATGACGCTCGACGAGATTCTCCTGGAAGCCGAGGAAAAGATGACCAAGACCGAGCAGTTCGTGCTGCGCGAGTTCGCCGGGGTGCGCACGGGCAAGGCCTCGGCGGCCCTGGTGGAGAACATCATGGTCGAGGCCTACGGCGGCCAGATGCGGATCCGCGAGCTGGCGGGCATCACGACACCCGAACCGCGGGTGTTGATCATCCAGCCTTGGGACGCCTCGCTCGTGCACGCCATCGAAAAGGCCATCCAGAAGGCCAACCTGGGGATCACACCTTCCATCCAGGGCAAGACCGTCCGATTGTTTTTCCCCGAGCTGAGCCAGGAACGCCGCCAGGAGTTCGTCCGCATCGTGCGCAAGATGGCCGAGGACGCCCGGGTGGCCATCCGGCACGTCCGCCGCGATGCCCTGGAGGAACTCCGCAAGCACAAACACGACAGCGGCATCACCGAGGACGAGGAAAAACAGGCGGAAAAGGAACTGCAAAAGCTGACGGACGAATACATCGCCCGGATTGACCGGCACCTCGAACACAAGGAAAAGGAAATCATGACCGTGTAGACCGGCTTCCTCCGCCCCACATGCGCGTGCTCTTTTTTGCTCATCTCAAGGACCTCACCGGCTGTGGCGAGACCGAACTGGATTGTGCCGGGGTGGACGCCGACGGGCTCTGGGCCGCCCTCCTGGAACGATTCCCTCAACTGGCACCCTACCGGCCGACCGTGCGCCTGGCACGCAACGCGCAGTACGCCGCGCCCGGGACGCGATTCGAGCCGGGCGACGAGGTGGCTCTGATCCCGCCCGTCTCCGGCGGATGACCCTCCTCCGATGCAGGTACAGGTGACACTCACCGCCGGGCGGCTCGAGACGCTCCCGGTGCCGGCCTTCACTGCCGGACCCACCGGTGCGTGGGTGGAGTTTCGCGGCCTGGTCCGCAACCTCGAGCAGGGGCGGGAAATCGCGGCGCTGGAGTACGAGGCCTACGAGCCGATGGCGCGAAGCGAAATCGAACGGATCCTCCGGGAACTCGAACGCGATCACCCCTGCCAGGCCGTGCAAGTCTTGCATCGCACCGGGCTCATCCCCGTGGGGGAGGCGGCCATCATCGTGCGGATCGCCGCCGCGCATCGGCGGGAGGCTTTTGACCTGCTGGCCCGGTTCATGGACCGGCTCAAGGAGGATGTCCCCATCTGGAAACGCCGCGGTTGGACGGCCGCCGAACTGGCCGCCCGGACCGCGGCCGCGGACCGGACCGCAGGCGGTCCTTGACGGATGCCGGCTGTTGCCGCCCATCCTGCCCCGGTCATGCGCATCATGGCTCTCGATTACGGGACGCGCCGGGTTGGCGTGGCGGTCAGCGACGAACTCGGCATGCTCGCCCGTCCGTTGGGTTACCTGCCGGCCGAGCCGCGCGAGCGCTTCCTGGAGGAACTGCGACGCCTGGTCCGGGAACAGGGCGTCCAACGGATCATCGTGGGAGTGCCGCGCAACATGGACGGTACCTACGGTCCGGCGGCGGAAAAGGTGCGCGCGTGGATGGAGGAGCTCCGGCAGGTGCTGGACGTGCCGCTGGTCCCCTGGGACGAGCGGTTGACCACCGTGCAGGCACAGCGCCTCCTCCACGAGGCGGGCCGCAACACCCGGAAACAACGCGCGCGGATCGACAGCTCGGCCGCTGCCGTGCTCCTGCAGAGTTATCTGGATCGCGCACCGTGAACCCGCCCGAGCCGTCCCTTTCCCGGCCTTCCGGACGCGCCGCCGCGCCCATGGTGCGGCTGAAGATGGTCATCGCCTACGACGGCACCCGCTACGACGGCTGGCAGATCCAAACCACCGGCACGGGCGTGCAGGAAAAGGTGGAAGCCGCCCTGGCCGCACTCTTTCCCAGCCGGCCGCGCATACACAGTTCCAGCCGCACCGACACCGGCGTGCACGCGCTCGGGATGGTGGCTCATTTCGACATCCCCGCCAGCGAATGCCGCATTCCCATGCGGCAACTTCCGCTGGCCATCAACGCCCATTTGCCGGTGGACGTCCGTGTGCTGTCCGTGCACCGGGCCCCGCCCGGCTTTCATGCCCGGTTCAGCGCCCTGGGCAAGCAGTACCGCTACCAGGTCTGGAACCGGCCGGTCATGAATCCCTTGCTCCGGTTCACCGCCTGGCATGTCCCGCGGCCGCTGGACCTCGCCGCCATGCGGGCCGCTGCCGCCCACTTCATCGGAACCCACGATTTCCGCGCCTTCTCGGCCAACCCGGGCCACCCCCGGGGTTCCACCGTGCGCACAGTGCGGCGATGCGAATGGCGCCGGAGCGGCCCGCTGCTGACCTGCATCATCGAGGCCGACGGTTTCCTTTACAAAATGTGCCGCGGCCTGGTGGGAACAATGGTCCAGGTGGGCCTGGGCAAGTACCGACCGGACGACATCCCGCGCATGCTGGCCGCCGCGGACCGGCGCCTGGGCGGCATGACCGCCCCGGCGCATGGTTTGATCCTGTGGAAGGTGTTCTACCCGGGCCGCAACCGGCACGCCGGGGCCGCCACCGCCGGTGCGGCCGAAGCCTCGGACGAGGAATGAACGTGGTGTTGTTCCAGCCGGAGATCCCGCCCAACACCGGCAACGTGGCCCGGCTCTGCGCAGCCACGCGCACCCGGCTCCACCTCATCGAACCGCTGGGATTCCGGCTCGATGAACCGGCCCTGCGCAGGGCCGGGGTGGACTACTGGGACCATGTGGATTGGCGGTTGTGGCCGGACTGGGTCACCTTCCTCGCCGCACTGCCCGCCGGGGCGCGCCTGTGGTTCGTCGAGGCGCACGGTCCCCGGCGGTACACCGAGGTTCGCTACGCGCCGGACGATTATCTCGTCTTTGGCCGCGAGACGGCCGGGCTGCCCCCGCGACTGCTGCAGGATCATCCCGATCGCTGGATCCGGCTGCCCATGTTCCACCCCGGTGTGCGTTCGCTCAACCTTGCGAACTGCGTGGCCGTGGTCCTGTTCGAGGCCCTCCGGCAGCTCGGCTTTCCGGGCGAGCTTGCGCCGCAGACACGCCAGGGAGAGTAGGGAACCGGAAACCCCGGCCCTCAGATGTCGATGACCGGCCCTTGCGGCTGGCCGCCGTTGCGCACAGGGCGCGGGCCTTTCGGGTGATGCCTCCGGGCCGTCTGCCGCCGCATCGCAATGACCGCCAGGACGCAGCCGGTCCAGGTGGGCAGAAACTCGATCACCGGCAGCACCTCCAGCACAAAGGTGGGCAGCAGCAATGGATGAAACCCCAGCAACGCCACTTCCAGCACCGCCACGACCACGTCCAGCAAATCGTCCACCCAGGCGACGCCCAACGGCCCGAGACCGATCTGCACCGCATCGGCGATCAGCGCAATCAACAGGGCCGCCCCGCTGCGGAGCGGCGTCAATCCGGGGCCCGGCGATCTCACGGCTGGCGGTTGCTCCTCGGGTTCCATGGTGACGTTCGGGAGGACGGGCGCGACGGTTTTCTCACGCGCCGGACGGCGAAACGCCGGCGCCGCCGGGTGGGGAATGCTCGCCGTCCGTGCCCGCCGGCCGGGCGGATGAGTCGGCGGGTTCCTCCACCGGACGGTACCCGAACAGGCGGTCCCGCTTGATCACGGCGGCGATCGGGGGCGGCACGAACGCCTCCCATTCGGGATCGCCGCGTTGGATCATCGCCAGCACCTCGGCGCGGCGGATGCGCACAAACTCCGGCTCCGTCGGCGTCAAGGGCACCAGATACCGGTTCGAGCGCAGATGTTCGTACAGGTGCCGGAGGGATTCCGTCACGGGAAAGTCGTCCACGGTGAGCAGGCGCCCGGTGTCCTTTTGCAGGGCCGGGTAGACGTACAATCGCCCGCGATTTTTGAACAACTGCCCCAGGCCGCCCAACAGACCGCCCTCTTCCGGATTGTAAAAGCTTTCGTCGAGGATCTCGAACAACTTCGAAGCCCCCAGCGCCAGTGCGATCGGCCTGGGCGTGTAGCGGCCCAGGTAGGAGGCCAGACGGTGGAACCGGCGGAAGTTGGAGATGAGAATCGGCTTGCCCAGCACGCGCAACATGTCGGCGCGCTGCAGAAAGTCCCGATGATCCACCGCGTCGCCGGTGGTGAGATGCCGGAGGGTCATTTCCAGCAGCACAACCGGGGATTCGCCCTGCAGTTCCGGTTCCTGCACGAATTTCGCATGGGCCTGCTCCAGCACGTCGAGCGCGGCATTGGTGTAGGGACGGAAACTGCCGCGCTGCACCAGCACCGGCCGCTTGTACAGCACTTCCGCCCATTGCACCGGCTCGCCCGAGGCGGTGAACATGGCCGCCTCCGTCAGATCCTGCTCGACCAGTTGCAGCGCCATGAGCCGGTTGTCCACGTGGGTGAAGGCCGGGCCGGAGAAATCAATGAGGTCCACCTCGATCCGTTCCCACGTCAGATGATCCAGCAGCGAGCGGATGAGTTGCTCGGGTTGCTCCCGCAGGTAGAAGGTGCCGTAGATCAGGTTCACACCCAGAATCCCGAGCGCCTCCTGTTGCCGCACCGGCTCCTTGTCCAGCAGGCGCACGTGAATAATGAGGTCGGAGGGCGGCTGCCGCGGTGCGTGCTGAAACCGAAGGCCCATCCACCCATGACCTTCCTGGCGCCGGGCGTAGCTTCGCGTGGCCACCGTGTCGGCAAACGCAAAAAAGTTGCGTTCCGCGCCCTTGATCCGGTCCAGCCGCTCCACGATCAGAGCGAACTCGTGATCGAGCATGGCCTCCAACCGCTGGCGGCTCACGTAACGCTGGGCCGGGCCGTATACCGCGTCACTGACGGCCATGTCGTAGGCCGAGATCGTCTTGGCCACCGTGCCGGATGCACCACCCACCCGAAAAAACCAACGGGCCACCTCCTGGCCCGCGCCGATCTCGGCAAACGTGCCGTACCAGCGTGCGTCCAGATTGATGCGCAGTGCCTTCTCGTGAGGACTGCCCGATTGTTCGCTCCACCCGTCCATGCGTCCGATCGCCCTGGACGCCAGTTAAACCACCGGCTGCCCCGGTCGCAACGCCCAACTGGCCGACAGCTCCGGATCGATGCCTCCCACACCGGCCCCGGCATTCCGCCCTTTTGCTCGCCCGCGCCGAATCGCCGCAGCCCGTTGTAATCGAACGCCGAACCAGCCCGGCCGAAGACATCGAGAGTCGGCAAACCTCATCCCCTGTACGCGCCGTGCCCGGGCGGGGTCGGGTCGCCGTCGTTCGAGGCTGCCCGTGAAACGAGTGGTTCTGTTTCTCACAGGGATCCATCTGGCTCTTGGCACGCCGGGAGCGGGATGGGCCGTTGTTTCAGGAGGGGGGCGGATCCCAAACCGCCCCCTACCGCCTGGGTCCGGGTGAAGGAACTCTCGGACGAATTCGACGGGGCAGGTCCGCATGCGCAGAAGTGGCAAACCGACCCCTCGCCCGCGGCTGGGGCTGGGAGGGGCGCCCACCGCGGGGTTGTTTCGAGCCGCCAACGTGCGCAGCCGAAACGGCATGATGCAGGTCACCGTGGGCCGACTGGAACAACCGGTGGTCCGGAATGGCCGCCTCTCTACCCATCAGGGCGCCATTGTCCGTTCCCTCCATCCGGGCCGGCCGGGCTGGCATTTCGAGTGCCGCACGCGGGCCGACGCCATCGTCATGTCGTCCACCTTATGGCTGATGACGCCGCCCGGCAGCGCGCGACGGTTGGAACTCGACATCCGGGAATGCGTGGGCCGGACCACGGAGCAAACCGCTCGCTGGGCGCGCCACTGGGACCGAATCTTCCACTCGAACCTGATCGACTGAACCCGCGTGCCCAAAGCCCAGTTCCAGAACTCCGTGCCCACGCCCACCCGTAACAGGGAACGGTTCCACGTCCATCCGGCCTGCTGGAAAAACCCGCGTGAAGCCCTCTTCTTCCTCGAAGCCCGGCAGACCTACACGATCCGGCCGGATACCGACCGGGACCTGCCCATGCACCTGCAAATGGCCGTGGAGACCCACAGTTGGAATCCCATCCCGCCCAACAAGCGGCCTCGTCGAATCCGGCACGCCCGAGCAACGGACCACCTCCTATGATTGGACCCGGGTCTGGCGCCTCGAGAGTACGGATTCCCGGGGCACCGTCCCGCAAGGCCCGTTGCGCCCATGAGCCCCTCGGCAAGCCGATCGCCGTGTCCCCACCTTCACGGAATCCGACCGACTGCGATGCCCCCGCCCGTCACCGGCCGCCGATCCCGGCCGGATTTCCAAAAACTACTTGCACTCATCAGAGTCCTTGTTGTTTAGTTCCAACGGCCGCAACGCCGAACGGGATGACGCTGTCGTCCGGCCCGTGCCGAATTCTCCGCACGACCGGCCGCCACCGAAATGCCCACCGGTCTGTGGCTCGGCGCAGGACACGCGGCGCCGGTGCGTCGGAGTGTGGTAACATGTCGCGGAAGTCTGCTCTGTGCGGGCCCGGATGCCGGGCACGGTTTGGGTTGCTCACCTTTCTCTTCTTCACCCTGGGACTCTCGGGCGCGGCACGGGCGCAAAGCGTCACCTTGACCTGTCCCCAGGCCGTCGAGGTGCCGTGTGCGAGGTTGCCCCTGGAGGTCGTCCCGATCACGGTGACCGTTTGCAACACCGCGGGCGCACCCGTGGATGTCTTCTGGTCGGTCAACGGCACGGTGGTGGAGACCAACACCGTACCCCCGCTGCCGCCACCGGGCTGCAGCAACTTGACCTACTACGCCTGGCTGTCCCCCGGGAACCATGCCGTCTCGGTACAGGTCGTGGGTGCCGGGGCGGTGTGGGGCAACTGCTCGATTCCCGTAACGGTGGCACTGGACAATCAGCCGCCCGCGCTGCAGTGTCCGACCCTGCTGACCAACGTGGTCAACAAGGATTGCCTCGCCGAGGTGCCGCGCGTGGAGGTTGCCGTCTCGGACAACTGCGCGCCTCCGGGCGACATTGTCGTCTGGCAGACGCCGGCCTACGGCAGCTTGGTTCCCGTGGGGACCAACTGGATCACCGTCTACGCGCAGGATCCGCAGGGCAACCTGGCCACCTGTCAGGTGCCCTACGTGGTGCTGGATCCCACGCCGCCGCAGGTGACCTGTCCCGGACCGCTCACCCTGGAAGCCGGCGCCAACTGCCAAGTGCCCATGCCGAAACTGTCGGTCGAGATCGCGGATGATTGCACCCCGCTGTCGCTGATGACCATCGTGCAAACCCCGGCCCCCGGGACGCTGCTGGGAGCCGGCACCCACCCGGTGACCATCACCGTCAGCGACTCCAGCGGTCACACGGTCATCTGCCAGACCACCGTGACGATTCAGGATCTGACCCCGCCCGTTCTGGCTTGTCCGACGAACGTCACGGTGGCCGCAGGCGCGGATTGCTCGGCCGTCCTGCCCGCGCTGAACATCACAGCCTCGGACGCCTGCGACGGTACCAACGTGGTCGTCAACCAGTCGCCGCCGGCGGGCACGGTCCTGCCTCCGGGCGTGCACCCCGTCACGGTGACCGCATGTGACAGCGCCGGCAATTGCAGCACCTGCACCGTCATGGTGGCGGTCGTGCCGGCCGTGAGCGGGCCCTGGGACTGGGCCGCCTCCCTGGGAAGCACGAACGTCGATGTGGGCCGCGGCGTGACCCGGCTGCCCAACGGAGACGTGGCGGTGGTGGGTGATTTCTCCGCCGTCGCCCAGGTGGGGGCCGCCAGCCTTGCCAGTTCCGGTGGACGCGACATTTTCGTGGCCCGTTTCACCTCCGCGGGTTCCCTGGTGTGGGCCGTACGGGCCGGCGGTCCGAACGATGACTACGGCCGCGGCATTACCTCCGACAGTTCCGGCAACCTCTACGTCTGCGGCTACGTGGCGGGCAATGCCCAGTTCGGTTCCATCCCGGCCACGGGTTATTTCGGTTACGTGGCCAAGCTGGATGGCGCCGGCAACTGGTTGTGGGTCCAGCCCGTCGCCCCCACCTACGGTGATCTGTTCCGGATTCGCGCACGGAACAACACCCTGGTCGTCGCCGGTTGGTTCATGGACAGTTTCACCCTGCCGGGCGTCGGCGCGCTGACCTCGGCGGGCGGCGCGGACGCCCTGGTGGTGGCGCTCGACACCGCCGGCAACCCGTTGTGGGCCTGGACCGCCGGCGATGCCGGGACCGACGCCGCCCACGACGTGGCCTTTACGCCCACAGGAGACGTGTGTGTGACCGGCCCCTTCGGCGTCGGTGCACCCCATGCGGTCAACTTCGGCGGCGGCAACCTCACCACCTACGGCGGACAGGATGTCTTCGTGGCGCGGCTTGCGCCCAATGGTTCCCTGCTCTGGGCCACCAACGCCGGGGGCCCGGGCGACGACGTCGGCATGGGTGTGGCCGTGGACGGCACCGGCCACGTCTACGTGACCGGCGACTTCAAACCCGCGGCCGGATCCAACAACGCCCAGTTCGGGAGCACCACCCTGACCGTGACGGGCAACCAGAGCATCTTCGTCACCAAACTCGATCCGAACGGCCAGTTCCTCTGGGCCACCCAGGCCGGCGGTGGTTACTTCGATTTCGCCCGGGCCATCGCCGTGACCGCCCTGGGCGAGAGTTACGTCGCAGGCCACACTTGGAACGGCACCTTCGGCTCACAAACGGTCACCGGCCCCGGCTCCGAAGCGTTCGTGGCCCGACTCGATGCCGCCGGTCAGTTCACCGGTGCCTGGGGCGCGGGCGGCCCGGGCGATGACGGTGCCAATGACGTGGCCCTGGGCGACCTGACGGGCTGCGTGTTTGTCACGGGCTCGTTCCAGACCGGCCCGGCTCAGTTGCCACCCGGCACGTCGCTGCCGGGCGCCGGCTTGGACGATGCCTTGGTCGCCCGTTTGTGCACGGGTTGCGGCAGCAACACACCGCCGGCAGTACTCTGCCCGGCACCCGTCAGCGTCTCCTGCGTGAGCACCGCCGGCTCGCAGATCGCCCTCTCCGTCACGGTGGGCGACGCCGAGGGTGATCCGCTCACCGTCGTGTGGCTCGGCAACAATCTCCCCGTGCAAACCAACCTGGTGCCCGCCGGGCCGGCGCCCACCCAGACGACCGTGAACTTCACCGGACAGTTCCCGCCGGGGACCAACCTGGTCACGGTCCTTGTCACGGATCCCCAAGGTGGCAGTGCCTCCTGTGCAGTGCCGGTGGTCCTGCTGGCCGATGCCGTCCCGCCGGCGGTGTATTGCAAGAGCGCCATCCTCACCCTGAAGGCCGGCACCAACTGCACCGCCATCCTGCCGGCGCTCCTGCCCAATTTCATGAGCGACAATTGCACGCCTCAGGGCCAGCTCGTGGTCACGCAAAACCCACCCGCCGGCACGCAGCTCTCACCCGGCACCCACACCGTGGTGATCACCGTCACCGACGCCGCCGGCAACAGCGCCTCCTGCGTGAAAACGGTCAAGGTGGTGGAGGGCGGCAAACCGTGGATCCAACAGTGTCCGCCGGCTTACATCGTGACCAACTGTCAGGCCGCCATTCCCGATCTGACCAGCCAGGTGCAGGCCGGGGACTTTTGTGACACCAAGCTCACGGTCACCCAACAGCCGCCGCCGGGAACGCTCGTCGGCCCCGGCACGCACCAGATCGTGCTGACCGTCACGGACGCCTCCGGCAACAGTGCCTCCTGCACGACGACGTTTACGGTCCAGGGCCCGCCCCTGCCGTCGCTCGCCGGCCCGTTGCCATCCACCGGTGTGGATGCCTCCGGACAGGTCCTGCCCGCCGGAGGTGTGGACCCGCACTTTGGCCTTGTACAAGGCCCGGTGGTCTTGTCGGGAGGCCAGGCATACGCAAACCCGCTGCTCGCCTTCCCCACACCGGGTAACTCCGCCTGGATCGCACCTCTGCCGCCTGCGTCGGGAGGCGAGACCCCCGTTCCAGCCGGAGTTTACGTTTACCGGTACTTGCTGGGCGTGCCGCCCAACGTTTCGTGTGTCATCACGGGACGCTGGGCCGTGGACAACGAGGGACGGATTCTTCTCAACGGACAGGACACCGGCAACGCCATCACGATGAACTCCACCGTTGATCCGACACCGTTTACCCAGTGGCATCCCTTCCAGATAGCCTCGGGCTTTGTTCCCGGAACCAACGTCATTGATTTCGTCGTCACGAATCACAACGTATTCGTGCCTCCTCTCCAGCTTGTGCTCCAGACACCTTCGAAGCTGAGAGTCGAGTGGTGGGTCAACTTTGCCGCGTGCCCGCCCACCTGCCATCCGCCCTTCATCGCGCAGCAGCCGGCTTCGCAGATCCAGCCGTGGGGTGGCATGGCGGTGCTGACCGTGGTGGCCGGCGGCACCTGGCCTCTGAGCTTCCAATGGTACAAGAACGGCACACCGCTGCCGGGTGCCAACGGCTCCAGCCTCACCCTCGGCCCGCTGAATTACGGTCACCAGGGGCAGTACACCGTGGTCGTCTCCAACAATTGCGGCGCGGTGACCAGCCAGGTGGCGGTAGTCCTGGTCAAGGCCGTCAAGGGCGGGGTGGTCGGCTCCTGGACCTTCCGCAACGCCGTTGATCCGCTGGCCGCGGACGTGGGCGAGCCGATGCTATTCATCCCCAGCGACGAGTTTCTGTGGCAGCCGCAGATGGGCACGCTGGCCTTCGTACCGGCCATGTGGCCCTGCCCGCCGCCGCCGGAGGAGTCCCCGTATTGCGACGGATTCCACGGCGGCGCAGACTCCCTCCTGCTCCGCATCAATCCGTGGTACGACGGGACCCTGCGGATCCAGTTGGCCGAGCCCACACAGGATGCGGATGCGCTCTTCCGGACCGAGACCGTCCAGAGATTGGCTGTGATCGACCTCGGCGTCGAGGAGCCTTTGGAGGATGGGTTCTACCTCCTGCGCAACTGCTGCCATGACAACTGCCCCGGGCAGACCAATGACGACACCGCCCTGATGGTCCTGCCCGGTGGACACATCCGGTTCTTCGGCCGGGTGGCCACCAACGCGATCCGGCCCCGTCAGCCCCACCGGCTCGCGGTGCTGGCCGAGTACCGACCGGCAGGCACGGTCCGGCACGAACTCTACCTGGATGGCCAGCTCCTGCTCATTCATGAGGGGCGCTACGACGAATGCGCCGGTTTCAACCTCCGCATGAACAAGGCCGAGCTCATCGACGCCATTGCCAAGGGGAGCAAGTTGGCCAGGATCGTCTACATCGGCGGCGTACAGATCCTGGACTCGCGTTTCCTCGAAAGGCCGGTGTCGGCCCCGGGCGGTCCCAATGAGGACCTCCGCGCCCTCATCCCCGTCCTGGGTTCACCTGCAAACGGTCCGTTGCAAGCAACCGGGCCGGGCAGTGCCGAACCTGCGCGACTCGGCTTCCATCGCGACGGCCGGGAGCTGATCCTGCAATGGGAGGGCGAAGGCCTCCAGTTGGAGGAGGCCGACTCCCTCAACGGCCCTTGGCGGCTTGCGCCGGTGCCGGTGGTGACCCGCGGGGCGGCCGGCCCCGTCCACAATGAGGCACGGATCAGCCTCTCGCCAGACGGCTCCGGCAAGTTCTACCGCGGGACGAGTCGATCGCCGGGGTCGGTTGTTGTTCACCCCGGTGGCGATTAGCGAATCAGTCCGTGGGGCAGTGACCTGGCGCGGCGCTCGGGAACGGGTTGCAGCTCCTTTCAAGCAGGGTCGCCCCAGTAGAGAGACCCGGGTGCCCGGCACCATGGGCTGACCCCACGGTTCGGGTTCACGAGCGGCGCCCGGTGCCGGCTCCCCGCAGACCGACCGGTCTGCAACCGGCAGGAGCTGTACCCGGCGGGCGGGGCCCGGCCCGAAAAAACGTGACTTGTGACTCAAACGGTCCGGCGCTACGATGGACTGGACCGGGGGGCGACCACCGGCCGCCCGTCCGTGTGTGCCTTCCGGGCCACGGCTGTCGAGAAGGAGAGGTACCATGAGCTGCGCGATCTCGTCCCGCAGGTTCCCCGTGTTTTCTGCCCTCCGGACGGTGGTGTTTCTGCCGATCCTGGTGGTTGCCGCATCGGCACGGGCTTCGGATTGCATCCCGCCCGCGCTGGGGTTGATGACCTGGTTTCGCGCCGAAGGGGACGCGGCGGATTACACCGGCTGGGTCACGCCTGACACGGTCCGCGACGTGGGTTATGCAGCCGGCAAGGTGGGATGGGCCTGGGTGTTCCGCACCAACAGAGCCGAGGTCCGGTTCGGGGCACAGGGGGTCTATGAAGCCGCGGGAAACGTCACGGGGTTCACCATTGAGGGATGGATCCGGCCCGACGACACGAACCGCTTCCAACCGTTCCTCTGGTCGTTCGAGCCCATGGCGGATTCGGGGCCCGGTGTGTACCTCGCCATCACTGAGACCGGTGCGCTGGAGGCCAACCTCGGCCTGCGGGTCAAATCGGGCCGCTTCTTCCACGTGGAGGAAAGGCGCCTGAGCACCGAGCCCGGGCGGATTCAACCGCAGCAATGGACACACTTTGGCCTGACGTGGGACCCGGCCAGCCGCGTCCTCCGACTCTACGTGAACGGCCGGCTCGAGGCCGGCACCACGGTGACGATCCCCGGCATGCCCGGTTACGACACCCGGGTGATCACGTATCTCGGCTTCAGCGTCTCGGGAGACCGCTATGCCGGCCTGCTGGACGAGCTCTCCATCTACGAAAGGGCGCTCGCACCGGAGGAGATCGCCGCCATTCACGCGGCAGGTGAGGCCGGCAAATGCGCGGACGGACCGGCATGGGGCCTGTTGCCGCGCGATTCCATCGTTCAAGCCGGTCGGGCTCTTACATGGACCGCCCTGGCCGTGGGTGCCGCCCCCATCCGATATCAGTGGTACCGTGAGGGGCAACCCCTGCCCGGGGCCACCGATGCCATCCTCACGGTCGGCCCGTTCCCCGAACCGATCGTCACCTGGTACCAGGTGGTGGCCTCCAATGCGTTCGGCAGTATCACCAGCGCTCCCATCCAACTGGACGCCCGCTGGTTGATCCCCCAACTCGGTGTCTATGATCCTTACGTCCAGCAGTATTTTCCCGTGCAGCCGATCACGCAGGCGGAGATGGTCTCTGCCGAGCCGGTGGCCATTTTCCTGGAATGCAGCCTCGCCGGTGCGCAGGTCTTTTACACCACCAACGGCCGGGCACCTGACTTCGATGCCATTCCCTACAACCCCGCCGGCAGCGTGCCGATTCTGATCGGTCGTTCCGCGGTCCTGCGGGCCGGAGTTTACAGCTCCGAGCTTCTTGCCTACTGGGAAATGCCGCCCTTGCGCATCCGCATCCTGCCCAGGGTGAGCCTGCAGGCCGGCACCGACGGCGGCGGCCGGGTCACCGTGGACCCGCCCGGCCCCCTCTATGCGCACGGTACCGAGGTCACACTCCGTGCCGAGGCCGATCCCGGCTGGCAATTCCTGCACTGGTCCGGCGATGCCGCCGGCACCTCCCCGGAGGTGCGGCTCCGAATGGACCGACCACGCACGGTCCGCGCCGTTTTCGGCACACACATCCAGGTCAACCTGGTCGGCCAGGGCACGGTGGTGATCGACCCGCCCCTTCCGCCGTATCCCTACGGTGTACCGGTGCGACTCACCGCCGTCCCCGCTCCCGGCCATCGATTCTCCCTGTGGGGCGGCAACCTCTCCGGAACCGCCAACCCCGCACGACTTGTGCCGGACCGTGCCGATCCCTCGATCATCGCAAGGTTTGATCCGCTGAACACCAATGAGGTCTCCCTCACGGTCATCGTGGAAGGGGAGGGAGAGGTCCAGCGTGATCCCGGCGGTAACGTCCACCCCACGGGTACCCGGGTGACTCTGCGCGCACTGCCCGCTCCGGGCGCCACCTTCGAGGGCTGGTCCGGCGACACCGCCGGCAACAATCCCACCCTCGTGCTCACCCTGGACACGCAGAAAACCGTCCGCGCCCGGTTCAGCCGCCGTCCCATGTTGCAGGCACCCACCACCGAATCCGCTCCGGCCGGATTTCGCTTTGAGATCGTGGGTACACCGGGCCAACCGATCGTGGTCGAATCCTCGGGGGATCTTCAATCCTGGGAACTGCTCACCTTGATTACCAACGCCCTCGGCCGGTTCACCGTACTCGATACCAACGCCACGGCTGTGCCGGGGAAATTCTATCGCGCCCGGTTGCTGCCATAGAACCACGGAGGTGAGCGAACAACGGAGCGCCGGTGGCAATTCCATGGACCAGTGACTCCTGCATTGTCCAGCGGGCAGAGGGAGGGTTACAGCATTTCCACCACGGACCCCCAGAGAACAACAAACACAGGCCGCGTTTTCGCCTTTCACCACGGAGCAACCAAGGACCTGAAGACACGACAGTGACGTTCTCTGATTTGCCTTTTGTTCCCTCCGTGACCTCTGTGTCTCTGTGGTTCATTGTACCCTCTTCTCCGTCTTTTTGTGCCTTCACACCACTGAGACACGGAGGACACAGAGGAATCACGGAGTCTTTCTCATTTCTTTCCCTGCGAACTCCGTGTGTCCGTGGTTATGTAGCAGTCTTTCGTGGTGTTTTGTGGTGTTGGAGGCAGGTAGGGCACAGAGCCCGCCTGTAAAGTCGGGCCGGTGGTAGCGGTGCCTCTCCCGCGGGCCGGCTTGGCCGGCGATGACCGTCTGGAGTCCCGGCCTCCCCGCCCGTCCTTGGAAACCACAGAGACGCCGAAAAACGTCCCTTTCAACCTGGGGCACCGGGCACACAGAGATTGCCACGGAGAATGTGATGTCCCTTTTTTCTTCTCCGTGACCTCTGTGTCTCTGTGGTTTATTACAGGCTCTTCTCGGTGGCTTTGGTTGCGTCATAGCGCAGAGGACACAGAGAATGCACGGAGATGCTATCTCATCGCAGTTGTGTCCACGTGGTCCTTGTGTGTCTGCAGTTGGGTCCATGGTGTTTGCGGTGGAGTGGTGACGGACAAGTGCAGAGCCAGGGGCGTCAGGGAGGTGGGTGAACCGGCGTTTGTTGGGAGCCGGGTGCACGGGAGACTTCTCGCAGGGTGTGGGGGCAGGGTGCACCGCTGGTGTGAGCGAGGGCAGCCCTGTGAAAGCTGCAAGTATGGCGTGTCGAAGGCGTAGTTCGTGTAACACCGATCCTGTCACCATTGCCTTCCGGCGTTCAGTCGGGCTCCGACCGTGGTGTGGCAGTCGGGTCTTATGTTCACATAGAAGGCTTGGGCTGGCGTATTGTACCAGACAGAACCGCCCGTAGATATGGCGGGCGAAGGGACGTCTACATGACAGACCATGACCGCGCGCGCCAGTTCGGGCGGCGCACCTTGCGGGTTGCTGTCGTGCGTCAACAATAAATCCATCACCCTCCCACTCCGGTCAGGATTTGTCCGGGGTGGGAGGGTTATTTTGTGTCGGCGTAGTGTCGCTTTCCTGTGGAGGTCGCGGCAGAACGGGCGGCGGAAGCACCACCGACCAGGTCTGCAACAGCAGATCATCCAGCATCTCCGCAAAAGAGGGATCGCGACGCAGCAGTTCTTGGAGATGGGCGGTGGCGATCCGGTCAATGTATTCCACAACTCCCGGGGGCGCGGTGACCAGAGCAGCAAGTAATTCCCAAGGCACCACGGCAGGGAGCACGGGTATGGGCCCGGGTAGCTCCCCACCTTCCTCAGGGATCCGCACGGGCAAAGGATCGAACAGCCGCTCCGGTAACTGTCGCTCGTGCTGTTGCGTTTCTGGAGTAGGGTTGATGTCAGTGTCTCTTTTCATCGTGGAAGTACTCTTGTTTGTGCAGACGGCAACATCTTAAACAGCGGATTGAGGTCACCATTGCCTTTCGGCGTTTAGTCGGGTCCCGACTACGCCGCCAACTGGCCCGGACACAACGCGCAGCCCTTGAGTCACCATTGCCTTTCGGCGTTTAGTCGGGTCCCGACAGGTTTTAGACTTGGCGGCCACCAATCTGGAAGATGTGTCACCATTGCCTTTCGGCGTTTAGTCGGGTCCCGACTACGCCGCCAACTGGCCCGGACACAACGCGCAGCCCTTGAGTCACCATTGCCTTTCGGCGTTTAGTCGGGTCCCGACCTCTGGGTCGGTGATGCGGTATGTGGTGGCTGCCTGGCGTCACCATTGCCTTTCGGCGTTTAGTCGGGTCCCGACCGGGTGCACCAACCAAGAACATAGAGATGATCCGGCGCTGGTCACCATTGCCTTTCGGCGTTTAGTCGGGTCCCGACGACTCGCCCAGTGCGATCGTGTTGATGTCGCCGGGGCTCTTGTCACCATTGCCTTTCGGCGTTTAGTCGGGTCCCGACCCGAGCTGTACTGACCCACCACCACTTACACCACCAGTCACCATTGCCTTTCGGCGTTTAGTCGGGTCCCGACGGGGGACGCCTATCAAGTGTCCCCCCGAGTATGTCGAGTCACCATTGCCTTTCGGCGTTTAGTCGGGTCCCGACCACTACCCTGCGGGTGTCCGTTACGCGGCCGGGTGGGCAGTCACCATTGCCTTTCGGCGTTTAGTCGGGTCCCGACGACCACGCTGTCGAGGTATGGCGGTCGCACGACCGCATTGTCACCATTGCCTTTCGGCGTTTAGTCGGGTCCCGACAAGGTGGAACCCGGTATACCTACTATCGGGTGTCGTCACCATTGCCTTTCGGCGTTTAGTCGGGTCCCGACTGCATGCAAAAGATGTTGCGCCATGGCTCCCTGCCGCACCGTCACCATTGCCTTTCGGCGTTTAGTCGGGTCCCGACGCGAATCTATCCTTGGAAGAAGGGAAGTCCAGCGTTCCGTCACCATTGCCTTTCGGCGTTTAGTCGGGTCCCGACATCTGTGGCTGCGTGATTATGTCCTCAACGCGGTTGGTCACCATTGCCTTTCGGCGTTTAGTCGGGTCCCGACGTGGGGTGAGGCGGTGCGGCTGAAGTGGCGCGATATTAACGTCACCATTGCCTTTCGGCGTTTAGTCGGGTCCCGACCAGGTTCCGGATCCGGACGAGCTGGCAAAGGCGCTGGTCACCATTGCCTTTCGGCGTTTAGTCGGGTCCCGACTGCATGCAAAAGATGTTGCGCCATGGCTCCCTGCCGCACCGTCACCATTGCCTTTCGGCGTTTAGTCGGGTCCCGACGCGAATCTATCCTTGGAAGAAGGGAAGTCCAGCGTTCCGTCACCATTGCCTTTCGGCGTTTAGTCGGGTCCCGACAGAGGATTGGCCGCTCGTTCGGCCGTGAAGGAGCGGGGCCCGTCACCATTGCCTTTCGGCGTTTAGTCGGGTCCCGACTCCGGGTCGGCGGGTGAGAGGCCCGCAGATATTATGCCCTGCAGTCACCATTGCCTTTCGGCGTTTAGTCGGGTCCCGACCAGCCCCCCCACCTCCACGCGGTGCGGGCCGGGTGGTGTCACCATTGCCTTTCGGCGTTTAGTCGGGTCCCGACGCGGGGTGCCGCTCGATCACGGTGCAGGGCATGCCCGCTGTCACCATTGCCTTTCGGCGTTTAGTCGGGTCCCGACCCGGCGAGGCGCTCGACATGACGTCGGGCGCGCCGGGCGTCACCATTGCCTTTCGGCGTTTAGTCGGGTCCCGACCCCACGGATCGTTTGCGAATGATCGCGGCGGCAGATCACTGGTCACCATTGCCTTTCGGCGTTTAGTCGGGTCCCGACCGGGGCGGGGCGCAAGGCCCGCGCACCCCCACCTCCACGTCACCATTGCCTTTCGGCGTTTAGTCGGGTCCCGACCCGGCCCAAGGAGCCGGGGCGAGTGGGGTTGCCCGGCGTCACCATTGCCTTTCGGCGTTTAGTCGGGTCCCGACTTGCGGAGTTCCTCCCTGGCGTCCATGCCCATCGGACCATAGTCACCATTGCCTTTCGGCGTTTAGTCGGGTCCCGACTAGCGCCCATCTACCCACAAGGTGAGGAAGCGGTGTGGGGTCACCATTGCCTTTCGGCGTTTAGTCGGGTCCCGACGCCAGTGTCGTTGCCTGGCTGCGCAGACTCTTGACAGGTCACCATTGCCTTTCGGCGTTTAGTCGGGTCCCGACTGATCGGATGATCAAAGGGGCCACGCATCGTTCACTCGTCACCATTGCCTTTCGGCGTTTAGTCGGGTCCCGACACACTACCTCATGTTAAACTGCTGGTACTTCTGCGTGTCACCATTGCCTTTCGGCGTTTAGTCGGGTCCCGACCAGGGAAGAAGCAATAAAGCAGGACCGCGCCGCCAAAGTCACCATTGCCTTTCGGCGTTTAGTCGGGTCCCGACTAACCCCTCACCAGGCAAGCGCCCCGTGACAGCGGGGCGCATGTCACCATTGCCTTTCGGCGTTTAGTCGGGTCCCGACACCCCCCCCATTACTGGCAAGCGCCCCGCCCTGGGCGGTCACCATTGCCTTTCGGCGTTTAGTCGGGTCCCGACCGTCCTGGCGTGTGTGCATGCTCACATTCGATGCCGTGCGTCACCATTGCCTTTCGGCGTTTAGTCGGGTCCCGACAAGATGATTAACGAGAACAAGCTGCTGATCACCGGGGTCACCATTGCCTTTCGGCGTTTAGTCGGGTCCCGACCTCCAGCAGAGTGCACAGTCCTTGCAGACAAACTCGCCAGTCACCATTGCCTTTCGGCGTTTAGTCGGGTCCCGACAGGCCTGGGCTCCGGCGAACAACCTCCAGGACATCTATGGGTCACCATTGCCTTTCGGCGTTTAGTCGGGTCCCGACTGCGCGCCAGCGGAGCGAGGGCCGCGCGCCGGCACCCCGGTCACCATTGCCTTTCGGCGTTTAGTCGGGTCCCGACCGTGGTCGTGTTCCGCAAACCCATCAGTGGCGACGTCGCGTCACCATTGCCTTTCGGCGTTTAGTCGGGTCCCGACTACACGTGGTTGATGCTGAACCCGCAGCGAGGCGGGGCAAGGTCACCATTGCCTTTCGGCGTTTAGTCGGGTCCCGACGATATCATCGCCTACGGCCAAAAGAATTATCGGAAGCCGTCACCATTGCCTTTCGGCGTTTAGTCGGGTCCCGACGTCATGGCCTTGTGATACAAAATCGCGCATCCTCGCGTCACCATTGCCTTTCGGCGTTTAGTCGGGTCCCGACTGCGCCAAGCCGACTGCAACGCTCGCCCCAGAATGGGGCGTCACCATTGCCTTTCGGCGTTTAGTCGGGTCCCGACTAGTGGCCGCGCTATGAAAGAAAACAGACCTCCAACAACGTCACCATTGCCTTTCGGCGTTTAGTCGGGTCCCGACCACCCGCCGCGCGGATGTATGCGCGGCGCGGGATCCGGTCACCATTGCCTTTCGGCGTTTAGTCGGGTCCCGACCGCCGGGGGGCCAACACGTTGCAGTGCAACCGGTTGGAAGCCGCCCAGGTAGGGACCCCGGTTGGCATGGCCTTTCGGCGTGCACCCAGAGGGTGCATTTCGCGGCTGATTTTTGCAG